>JBOHUW010000184.1:0-4312 GCA_050734895.1 Candidatus Dormibacteraceae bacterium
GTCCCTCCCAGGGTGTAGGCCGGCCGAACCACCAGAGGCAGCCCCAGCTGATCAGCGAATTCCCGCGCCTCGTGGAGGCTCTGACAGACCTTGGAGGGGGGGACCGGCTCGCCAAGCTCCAGCAGCAGCTGCTTGAAGGCTTCCCGGTCCTCCGCTTTTCTGATCACTTCCGCATCCGCGCCCAGGAAGCGAACTCCATAACGCTCCAGGATGCCCTGCTGGGAGAGCTCCATCGCCAGGTTGAGGGCGGTCTGGCCGCCCAAGGTAGGGAGTAGCGCATCCGGCCGTTCGCGTTGGATAATTCGCTCCAGCACGGGGACCGTTAGAGGCTCGATGTAGACTCGGTCGGCCACCTCTTCGTCAGTCATGATACTGGCCGGATTGGAGTTGACCAGCACGGTCTCGATCCCCTCATCGCGGAGGGCACGACAAGCCTGGGTGCCGGCGTAGTCGAACTCCGCCGCTTGACCGATGACGATCGGACCGGAGCCGATGATCAACACCCGGCGCGGTTTTGGAGGACGCCTGGCAGTCGAGGAGCTAGAGAAAATTTTTCGTCTCTTCTCTACCATCTCCAGAAAGCGGTTGAAGAGATATTGGTTGTCGGTCGGGCCGGGACAACCCTCGGGGTGATATTGGACACTGAAGGCCGGAAGATGGGGATGGGAGAGCCCCTCCACCGAACCGTCGTTGAGGTTGATTTGGCTGACCACGAAGCCGGATTCGGCGGGAATACTCTCCGCCACGACCTGGAATTCGTGATTCTGGCTGGTGATATACACCGCCCCGCTAGCAACATCGCGGACCGGATGATTGACTCCGTGATGGCCAAAGGGAAGGCGTGAGGTGCGAGCCCCGACGGCCCGGGCCAGAATCTGATGCCCCAGGCAAATGCCAAAGAGCGGCATCCGCTGAGCCAATGCCTGGCGACAGAATTCAAGCGGCGCATTTAAAGCGGCCGGATCACCGGGCCCGTTGCTGAGTAGCAGCCCCTGAACGCCAAAGCTCTGGACCTCGGCCCAGGTAACGGTGTGGGGAAGGCGCAGAACCCGACAACCTCGCTCGCGGAGGGAGCGGAGAATACCCCGCTTAACTCCGTAATCGATCACCCCGATGGTTAGCCCCTCAGCAGATGTGGCCGATCCATTAGGGCGAAGTTCAACCGGAAGCCGCTCCAACCACTCCTCAACCCCTCGACAGGAGGTCTCTCCGACCAGATCCTGCTCGGAGAGGGGAGTCACGTTGGCGGCCATTCTCTGGAGTTCGGCCAATCGAACCGCATCAGGCCGATTCTCTTGGTGAGCCAAAATCGCTCGAAGGGTGCCTCGCGAGCGAAGGTGACGGGTTAGTGCTCGAGTATCAATCCCGGTAATACCCGGCACTTTCTGCTCCCTCAGATAGCTGTCTAGATCGGCCAGCGTTGAATGGTGAGTTGGTTGGGGAGTTGCCCAATTGACGATGAAGCCTCGGGCCCAGGCACGACTGGATTCGGCCTCCGCTGGGCGAAAGCCGTAATTACCCTGCAGTGGGTAGGTCATACAGAGCATCTGTCCGGCGTAGGAGGGATCGGTCAGCACCTCCTGATAGCCAGTCATGGCGGTGTTGAAGACCACCTCGCCCTGGCCTAAAGCGTCAGACCCCAGGGCCTGGCCGATGAAGTGGCGACCATCTTCCAGCATCAGAATGGCACTAGTTGTCAACTATCACCACTCCGTCCGTTCCATCTACTTCCTGGAGCAAAACTTCTACTCGCTCTCTCTCTGCCGTAGGGGTGTTCTTGCCCACATAATCAGGGCGAATCGGCAGTTCCCGGTGACCTCGGTCGATCAGCACCGCGAGTTGGATGGAGCGCGGGCGACCGAATTCGATCAGGGCATCCATCGCCGCTCGCGCCGTCCGTCCATGGTGAATCACATCATCGACCAGCACTACTGATCGTCCCTTCAACGCGGGCATCTCACTGCTACCCCCGCTGCTCACCTGACGGGGACGATCATCGCGATAATTGGAGGTGTCGAGCCGGCCGACCGGTACGGCCACTCCCTCGAATCGTTGCAGCTGTAAGGCCAACCGCCGGGCCAGCAAATCACCCTTGGAGACAATTCCAGCCAGCACCAGAGTCTCAACTCCCTGATTGCGTTCCAATATCTCATGAGCGATTCGGGTTAGGGAGCGACGCATCCCCGCCTCATCCATCAGCACTTGCCCAGCGCTCATCTCAACAACAGATCTAGCAGGTGATCCAGTTGATTGGAACTGACGGATATAGACATAAAAAAATCTCCTTCCCAGCCTCTCTGAACTGGATTTAAAGGAACTTAACCACGACCCACTATAACTACTCGGGCGACTTGGTAATGTACCAATTCGATCCTTCATGCCAAACGGCTCGGCGGGGCATTGTATTTAGACGAGCCAGGAACCAAAGAATGAGAAATTTAAGAGACATCCGCGACGAATTGGTGATCCAAACCAGCTTGTTGACCAAGCGATTCCCCAACGGTACAGTGGGAGCCAACGATGTCGATCTGCATGTTCGGCGGGGCGATGTATACGGCTTCCTAGGGCCCAACGGGGCGGGCAAGACAACCACCCTGCGGATGCTGGTCGGATTGACCAATCCGACTTCGGGAACCGCGAACATCGCCGGCTGTCCGATCGGATCTCCCCAGAGTCTGCTCAAGGTCGGGTGCCTGATCGAATCACCCGCCTTCTACCCTTATTTGAGCGGGCGAGATAACCTGCTGGTGATTGCCGACTATGCTCGAGTAGCCCGCGCGCGGGTTGATGATGCGCTGGAGTTGGCCGAACTCACCTCTCGCGCCCATGATCCCTTCAAAAACTACTCCTTAGGCATGAAGCAGCGCCTGGGTTTGGCCGCCGCCACGCTCAAAGACCCTGAGCTGCTGATTCTCGATGAGCCAACCAACGGGCTCGATCCGCAGGGGATGGCCGATATGCGAACTCTGATCACCCAGATCGCCAAGGGAGGGCGAACGGTTTTAGTTTCCAGCCATCTCCTCGGTGAAGTCGGTCAGATGTGTACCCGATTGGGCATTATTCGAAGGGGACGGCTGGTGGCCGAGGGAACCATCGATGAGCTGGTGCAAGCTCCGGGAGATCTGGAGATTACCGCCCATCCCCTTCCCCAGGCGGCGGCGCTGCTGGAGCAGCTATTGGGTGAAGGAATCGTAACTCTGGCTGATCAGATGCTTCATGTTCAGGCTCCAGCAGAGCGGGCGGCCGAGATCAATCGGGCGCTAATCTCGGCCGGAATCGAGGTCAGCCGGCTCACCCCGCGGGAGAAATCGCTGGAAGACGTCTTTCTTGAACTGACCGGCGGTGACACGGCTTTATGATCGAGCACCGGAAGCTGACTCAGTGGTTCGAAGAGGTGGGGCGCGGCGTGCGCGCTGAACTCCTCAAACTGGATAGACGAGCGGCAACTTGGATCCTATTCGGGGTGGCTATCGCCATCCTCGCCCTCATCCCCTATCTACTCAACTGGCTTGCCCTATCTCATCAGTCAGCCCCCTCCAATCCCGCCCGAGCGGCACAGCTGATTCAACTCCGACACGGATTGTATCCCGGAGGGCTGATTGGAAAGGTGAGCGATACAGTCGACTTGACCAGCGCCCTGGCCCTAATTTTGGGCGTCCTGATGATCGGCAGCGAATTCAGCTGGGGCACCTTCAAGACTCTATTCACCCAGCGCCTGGGACGACGCTCGACCCTTGCCGCCAAGCTGATCGCTTTAGAGTTGGCTTTAGGGGTGGGCATGGTGCTCTTCTTCTTGACCGGAGGTCTCTGCAGCGGGATTATTGCAGCCTTAGATCAGCAACCGCTCAATCAGTGGCCTTCGATCACCGATTTTGCCACCGCTATCCTGGGCGGTTGGTTGCTCTGGGGTTTCTGGGGGCTGGTAGGGGTCACCCTAGCCCTGGCCTTCCGGCAGTCGGCGCTTTCGATTGGGCTCGGTATGGCCTATGGATTTGTCATCGAAAAGATCCTCATTGGCTTGGCTCACAGTGCCGGTGGAGGTTTTCTCGACAAATTGACCACTGCCCTGCCCGGTCAGAATTCCACCGCCCTTGCGGCTTCGTTTGGCACCCCCCTACCGGGCAGCCCACCTCCCTCAATTAGCCAAACCCAAGCGATCCTGGTACTCCTGGCCTACGCCGCCGCCGCCCTAACCGCCAGCCTCTTCCTAATCAGCCAACGCGAGATCAAGTAGGGGCTAGGCTTGCCTCGCCCGATCAAAAAAGTCCTCAACCAAGCAAATTTCCGCTGGCCAAAATTGCCAGACTAGTTG
>JBOHUW010000185.1:0-4293 GCA_050734895.1 Candidatus Dormibacteraceae bacterium
GTTGGAGGGTGCTCACGGCAAGGTGGCTTTTCGTTTAGCTGATCTGGCGATGCCGGCCCCCGGCGAATTTGTCCTGGATCTTGGTTGTGGGACTGGATTATTAACCGCTTGGCTGGCCGAGCGGGTGGGGTCGAAAGGTTCGGTAGTGGGGGTGGATCTCTCGACTGGCATGTTGGCCAGGGCTAAATCTCGGAATGCGTCGATGACCAATGTCTCCTTCCACCAGGCCTCGATCGACGACTTGCTCTGGTTTCGCGATCACTCATTTGATCTGATTCTCCTCTCCGACAGCCTGACCTATCTCCAATCACCCTCTCTGACCTTGCGAGAGACATTTAGGGTGCTTCGCCCGGGGGGACGCTTGATTTTGTCGGTGGTCAGGCGCTCGCTGGCGACCCGGGCACATGAGATCTCCCTTCAACTCCTGGAGCGCGAGCTAAAGAATCACCCGCTCAGCCTACCTGATCATTCGGTCACCCGTATATTGCTCGGTGAGCCCAACAGCCTGGCGGTGCTCCTTCAGGAGAGTGGTTTTACCTCTCATACCTTATCTACTTCGGTCAACGGATTGCGGGTTAGGAGCTGCCACGATTGGTTGGAGCTGCTACGGCTTAGCTGCCCTCGTTATCATCTTCTATTGGGCACTCTCGGCAGCTCGACTCGGGCTCGCTTCTACGACCGTATGGAGTGGGCGATGCGTAAGCTGGGCAGTGAGAGTTTTCGTTATCACCTGGCCTGTACCATCGCCGTGGCGCGCTACTCCACCGGATCGGCAGTTACTCGCCGCACCCCTAAATCAAGCCCCTCTTGGGAGTAGTTTTTATGCTCACAACGCTTTTTGAGCACCTGGTTGAGCCAGCCCTGAAGCCGAAATCGGCGCTCTCCCCCGTTTATCGGATCAAGGTAGTAAGCAAGTGCGGCTCCAAAACCGGCGACCAAAACAGTTTTTCTTAAACCCATCTTCAAAACGTTAGCAACTCTGACCGCCTCATGCTGGCAGCTGCGGTAATTAATTAGTGATATCGAAGGTTACAGTACCTTCGGCAGAGCCACTCTGAACCTCGGTGGGCCAGCATCCGATCGCTGGGAAATTGAGCGAAGAATCGAAGGTGGTTAACATTCCAGAGGAATGTTCCTCCCTAATTGTGGTTTGAAACGATTGGGTGCCGTTCTGCTGGCCGGCGATCAACATCAGAGAGGGACCGGCGCGACGAGAATCGACCACCCAACGGAGAGAGGTGGTATGGCCGGCAGTAGGCAGCTTCCCGTCGAGCAGAATGACCGAAACCCCGGCCGTATTCGGATCGGCTTGGAGCATAAGCAGCTTGCCTCGGCTATTGCTCGGGGTGGGTCGACAGGGAGTGGGGCTGGCCGGTTGGCAGGCGAGGGTCGCGATCAGAGGTAGCAGAAGACAAATTAGGCCGAATTGAGACGTAACTCTAAGTTTGGGTCGCACAATGACAGTATGTTGCGTGCAGCGATGCCGAATGATGATTTCGGCATCGCCCGAGTCGATGTGGCCAGCTGGCAAGAGACTTATCGAGGGTTACTGCCGGAGGAATACCTGGCCGCGCTTCGGGTAGATGAGCGAAGTAGCCGATGGCGGAGGGTGCTCCAATCGCTTAATTCGGAGTTTATGATTTTGGTCGCTGAGCAGGGGGGCGACGTGATCGGATTTATTTATGCTGGAATCAATCGAGACGAGGACTCCGAATATCTGGGCGAACTGTATGCTCTCTACCTCCTGCCTTCGTGGTTGCGTCGAGGGATGGGGCGCCAACTGGTCCAGGCGGTGGCCACGCAGTTGATGGGAGTAGGACTGAATTCGATGATGGTAGAGGTGCTGCGGGAGAATTGGGGGGCTCGCAGCTTCTATACACGGTTGGGAGGAGAGTATTTGGGAGAGAGAACGCTCGAGTTTGAGGCCGGCAGCTTTCCCGCGGTAGCCTACGGCTGGCGCGACCTGAAGCGGTTGCTTCCCTGATTAGTCGGCTAATCTACCGACCAGTTCCGGGCGACCGGATTGAATCGAGCGCTCGGCGGCTTCGATCACCACGTCAGCGCTGAGCCGTTGTTCGCAGTGGACGCAGACCATCCCCAGGGCCGCCCTTCGGCGGTGGCCGACCAGGGTGTCGTTAACCGCATCCAGCACCTTGTTGGCGGCGTGAGCGGTGCCCGAGGCGTCGGTATCGGGGAGGAGAGCGAGTATGCTGGGCGGTCGATGGGAGAGAACCCCGGGAGTATCGACCTCCTGAAGCGTGGCCGACACGGCAGTGGCGATGAGGCGGAGCAGGGTATCGCCCTCTGAATTCTCTATTTGAACCCCACCACTCTCTGGTTCAATCAGCAGGACTCCCAGAGTTCGACCGTAAAGATGAGCCCGGGCCAACTCATCCTCCAGCGCCGGCCGAAGGAATCGATCGTTGAAGAGGCCGGTAAGCCGATCGACTATGTGCAGAGGTTGAGCGGAGGGGTCGTCAGAGCGGGCTCCGCAGGAATGGCAGAAGGCGGCGCCGCTCACCATCGCGGTACCGCAGCTTTCGCATTTTGGTCGTCTCTCCTGCCAACTGTGAAACCAGTCGCCCAAAGACATCAGAACGAAAGCATACCGAACTCGGGGAGGGTGGGGAGCCCATACTCACCCATGTTTCTCACTTACTATGCGACCGGAGAGATCAGTTGGGTGGGGGATGACGGGTCGCCTGCGACCCAGCTGTCCATCGCCCCAATGACTGGTTGGAGAGCCTCTCCGCGTGAGGTGAGGCGATAGCTGACCCTAATCGGGGGACCAGGGTTGACGGTTCGCTCCACCAACCCCTCCGCCTCCAACTCCCGAAGGCGTTCGGTGAGGATCCGATCGGAGATGCCCGGGATTCCGGTTAAAAGCTGATTGAACCGGGCCGGTCCGGGCATTAGGCCCCTAATTACGCTTCCTGCCCACCTTTTGCCGATCAGCTCTAGGCTGTGTTGGAAGGAGGCGTTGTATTCAAATTTGGAGCACACCATAACCTTTAATTCTAAAAGCAAGTCGGGGGTTGAGAGGGTAGTTTTATTGGCCTGTGAGCACCGGTATTTTTAACCTATTGTTGAGAATGATGAAAGCTGTTAAGCGGGACCTTCCGCGAGCGATTTGGAGCTCAGTGATGGACATTATCCGCAGTTTTATGGCTCACCGCGGGCCTCAACTGGCAATTTTAATAGCTTGGAACATGCTTTTCTCGCTCTTCCCGATCGTCATGGCGATAGCTGCAATTGCCGGGGCGCTGCTCGGTCAGGCCAGGATTAGCCCGCGCCAGATTGAAGAGGCGGTTCTTCATCTGTTACCCACCTCGGCAGGAAGCGATCACTTCGCCGCGGCGCTGGCTGGGGCCGGCCGGCACAGCGGTCTCCTGGGTGTGATTGCCCTGTTCGGGTTTTTGTGGGCGGCCTCCAACCTCTTCGGTATTTTGGAGGAGGTATTCCGGGATATCTTCGATCTGCCGGCTCGAAAATTTTGGCAGAGCAAGCTGATGTCCTTGCTGATGATGCTGGTTTTTGTCGTGCTTGCCGGCTTGGGAGTAATTTTCTCAACCGTAGGCGAAAGCTTCAGCCATCTTCTAACGATTCCTATTACGGCCTGGGAAAGTTCGGTTCTTGGAGTTGGCAGCGTTCTCTGGGGAGTGGCTTCCAGCATTCTCCTCTTCGGCTTGATTTATTGGATAGTTCCCAACCGCAAATCTCGCTGGCAAGAGGTTTGGCCGGGGATGCTGTTGGCGGGAATTGGCTTTGAGCTTCTGAGCCAGCTCTTTCCTCTTTATGTCCGGCTCAACCACGGAATGGAGCAGTACGGATCGACTTTTGCATTCCTTTTTATCCTGCTTACCTTCTTCTATTTCCTTGGGCTGCTCACCGTCCTGGGAGCGGAGGTGAATCTAGCCGGGCTGCGCCGAACGGAGGGTGGAGCGCAGGCAGAGGTAGGCGAGGGCGGCAAAGACCACGGCCGTAATGCCGGCATGGAGCAGCCTGCCGTTCAGCGACCAGTGGGATAGGACGAGAAATCCCCCGGCCAGGGCTTGTGCTCCCAGCGCGGCCAGTAGGGCCCAGGCTCCCATCTGCAAATCGGAGCGAGAGCGGGCTTGCCAGTGGAGGAAGGGAATTAGGCCCAGGGCGAGCAGGAGGGCAAGACCAACCATCCCGCGGTGGAGCAGGTTGATCTGAACCAAATCAAGCCGCGTCCCCTCGGCTAAGCAGAAGGGCCAGCCGGGGCAGGCATAACCACCTCCTAAGTGGCTAAGCAGTGCTCCACTGTAGATC
>JBOHUW010000186.1:0-4280 GCA_050734895.1 Candidatus Dormibacteraceae bacterium
GCTTCAACCACATCGGTAATCCGGACGGTCAGACGGGCAATGCGGCTGCCATGGAGCAGAAAGCTGCCGTAGCCCCCGCCGGCATTTATCCCTGTTGCCACCTGTACCAGATGCTCGCTTCGCCGTACGATGCGCCATTCCAAACCCGCCACCAATCGGTCGATATCGGCAGAGTTCCATGACCACTGCACCTGCTGCCAACGATTGAGAAGTTCGATTACCACCGAGGGGGGGAGCGAACGCCAAGTTGGGGGCAGTGTCATCTTATCTCAGGATCCCTCGTTGCCCCAAACTGGCCAGTGAGATCTGCTCAAGTACTGCCTCTCCACTCAAACTGACTCTTAGAACGAAGTATTCGAGGGGTAGAGTCCCACTGCGCAGTCCCTCGGTAATCCGGCGGTCGGAATCGAGCAGCTGCAGGAGGTGAGGATCATGATCCAGCATCCAGCGTAGGTAAGGAATAGTACCCCGATCGGCCCAGGTGGTGGCCAGCTTGCCGATTTTCCGGCTGCCAATATCCTCATCCTGGGCTGCTGCTTCGACGACCACCAGACGCTGGACTCGATTCTCATCCCGCTCCACGCCGACTGCATGGCGCATTCCGGTTTCGGCCATGCAGCCCTGGTTGGAGAGCACTTCCAATCCCGAGACCTGAAGGTATTCTTCGGCTACGCCGACTGCCTGCCGATCGTTGGCGGCTATCTGGCGAAGAAATTCGTCGTTGTCGGCCAACCCCTTGGCGAGCATCCCTTCCGCCGCCTCGGTCAGTGCGGAGTCAGCTGCCAGCTGAGCCTCCACCTCCTTCTCTAGCCGTCGAGGACAGAGCAGTGCTGCGGGTGCATCAGAGCGGGCCACCGTGCCCTCTGGCGCCTGCATCGGATGTCGCCCATACTCGGTTTCCAGCTCGGTCGGAGCTCCTGCCCCAAAAACATCCCTCAGGGCGATCACCACCAGTCCGGATAGCCGCTGATATTCGACCGTAGTGGCCGGCCAGCTGATTCCCACCCACCAGTTACCGTCGGAGTGGGGTGACCACCCTGCCCGACGCAGCTTCTGTTGTCCTTCGGGGGGAACTCGATGAGCGGGAGGAAGACGCTGATTGCCCATCGCCTCGATATAAAATCGGGCATCCTCCATTGCACAGCGAACCAACCGTTGAGGTGCGTTGATCAGGCGGACGCTGAGGAACAGCCAGGGCTGAATCTCGGAGAGAGTTTCCGCCAGGGCCGGCTGGAATGATTCCCAGGTCGAGATGTAAATCGCATCAGCCATCTGAATTAGGGGGAGTTACTCACGGAGTCAGGACGACCTTAGTCGCCTGACGACCCTCGAATAGGCGGTAAGCTTGCTCTGCCTGATCTAGTTTCAGGCGGTGGCTGATCACCCGCTCCGGGTGTAGCCTGCCGGCCGCAATCAGAGCCAGTAAACGCTGCATATAAACCTGTACGTTGCACCATCCAGCTCGGAAGGTGAGATCCCGCAGCCACGCATCCGCGTAGGGAAAGTCGGCCTGAACCTCTGCTGGAACCCCAACCATAGAAACTGTGCCACCCCCTCGAACACACTCTAGAGAGTTCTCGATCGCCTTCAAACTACCTACGCATTCAATACAGGAATCGGCACCTATCTCATCGGTGGCCGCCCGGATCGCTTCGACCGGGTGAGTCTTTGTCGCGTCGATTGCTTCGGCCCCCAATTCCTTGGCCATTCGGAGTCGATCAGGCACCATATCCACCGCCAACACCCTTGCTGGACCGAAGAGGTGAGCAACCATTATCGAGAGCAGACCGACTGGGCCGGCCCCAATTACCGCCACCGTATCTCCAGGGGTAATCTCTGCTCGTTCCGCGGCAAAGTAGGCAGTGGCCAGAACGTCACCAACAAAAACCGCCTGCTCGTCACTTACCGCCGGGGGTATCAGTTCCAGGGTGTAGTCGGCCCTGGGGATCAGGCAGTACTCGGCTTGGCCACCGCCCAAACCGCCAAAGAACTCGCCATGGCCGAAGGTGGCCTTCTCTTGACACTGAGAGAACCATCCCCGCCGGCAGAGCGGGCAGCTTCCGCATGAGGTGTAGAAGGCGGCGACCACCCGGTCGCCGGCCTTGAAGCGGGTTACCCCACTTCCTACTTTCTCCACTACTCCAACCATCTCGTGGCCGAGTATCGCTCCCTCCTCAACTGGGCTTTGACCATGCAGAATGTGCAGGTCAGAACCACAGATAGAGCTCAGGGTGACTCGGATCAAGGCGTCGGTGGGATGGTTGAGAGTTGGTTCAGGTACCTCTTCAACCCGCGGCCAACTGTCAATGCCCTGAAATCTTACTGCCTTCATACGGCTTGATTTTAGAGGGCTTGCCAGTGGATCGGCGGATCTGGTTTGTCCGTACTACTTGTCAGCGAGGAAGAATTTCCACACCGGTACGTGCTTCTGTGCCCACCTCTCGTCGGAATGCTTCATCAGTAGTCCAAAATACTGCGCTTTCAAGTTCAGCACAGGCTAAATAACAAGCGGCATAGAGAGTGGGAAGGTTGCATCGTTCAGCGATTTCCCAGGCCCGAACGTGGATGGCTGGAGAGTCGAGATAGGTGACCGGCAGGGCGAGGAAGTCCTGCCAGGCATCGATCGCGTCCAAACTCGGGACTCTCGATTGCCGAATCTTTTTGCGAAGTACTGATCCGACTTCTGCCCATGTGAATGCTGGTGCGACTACTACACCTGATGAGGCTCTCTCTACCAACTCCATTGCCTTTTGTTGCTGAGAGAGAGGTTCTTCCGGAATCAGCGCCTTGACGAAGATTCCTGCATCCAGGCATAAAGTCTCACTCATTCCGGCCGATGCCTTGCCGCAAGTCTCGAATCAGCTCGGTTGAATCTGGTTGAGCACCATATTCGGCGAGGAGACGCTCCCGTCGAGCCCTTATTCGCTTTAGCGCCCGTGCCTCTTTGCGCCGTCGCAGAAGGTCTTCCACGGCACTAACCACCATCTGGTTGATCGACTCCTTCCCCGTTGCTCTCTCTTGGTGCAGTTCCTCAGCTATCTGAGGAGGAAATCGAATGCTAATTGCAGTCATAAAATAACTATATCGTTTGTGTTCGAAGTCCAGGGCAAATTAAGCATCCGTTAATGGTTGCGCAGCAAAGTAGAAAATTGAATTCTCGGGCAGGACCTTAGTCGCTGCCCTTACAATTTTTCCGATAGATGAAAATTGAGAACTCCGCAGTACTGATAACCGGCGCTTCTAGTGGAATTGGCGAGGCCACCGCTCTGGCTCTGGCCTCGCGTCGGACTCGGCTGGCCCTGGGAGCACGTCGGGTTGATCGCTTAGCTGCAATCGCCGAGCGCTGCCGCGCCCTCGGATCTCCCCAAGTGGTGGTCAATAAGCTCGATGTGACCTCGAGGGGTGAGGTCCAGGAGTTTGTCCAGGCCGCGATCGATGGCTTGGGGCAGATCGATGTCCTGATCAATAACGCTGGGCGGGGCTGGAAGGGGAAGCTGGCCGAGATGCCCGTTGAGGAGGCCGAGGCGCTGATTGCGACTAACCTCATGGGTACCCTCTGGTGTACTCAGGCGGCACTTCCCTCAATGCTTGCTGCCCGCTCGGGAGTGATCATTAACGTGGCCTCAGTAGTCGGCTTTCGCGCTATGCCTTACTCGGCCCTCTATTCGGCGAGTAAGCATGCGGTGCTGGGAATGTCACACGCCCTCCGCGGTGAGCTGAAGGGGAGCGGGATCAAAATTTCGGTCGTCTGCCCTGGGATTACCGATACAGAGTTTTTCCAGGGAATACCTCCCGAGGGTCCACTGGTGAACTCTGCTGATCATGTAGCGAAGGCGATTGTGCGGGCTATCCGCTGGCCTCGCCGAGATGTAATTATCGCTCCCTACCGTCTTGTTCATCTGCTAGAGCCAGTTTGGGGCGGTCTACTCGATGGGGTCATGGCTAACTTCCGACGACGGACGTATCCCCACCTGACGCGCATTGAGGAAGTCAAACTTGACTCTCAGGATAACCCCCGATAGATAAGAGGAAAATTCATCAACTCACAAAACGGCAGATTCCGGGCTGAAACTCGCGCAGACGGAGCTGCTCCATCTCGCCTTTTAGATACTTCGCCTTGATTGCCAGCGAGCGCATCCCTTTGGCTTTCTCGTGTGGATAGCGATACAGCCGGCCGGAATCGACTAGCAGACACTCGGCCAACTCCTCCCGCTCCTCATGAGCGCCCTGTACCACGTATTTGTAACAGGGAACAGTGCGCTGGGTGATCTCTCTTATCC
>JBOHUW010000187.1:0-4262 GCA_050734895.1 Candidatus Dormibacteraceae bacterium
AAAATCCAGGCCAGGGGAATCAACGCTCCGCTCAGGGCCAGAATTGCACCGGCCACGGTCATCCAGCCGGCGGGATAGAGCGTGTGGTCGTGGAGGGTGACCCAACTGAGGGTGTGGGCTCCCGCCGCTAGACCGAGCAATCCCACCGTGAAGAGGGTGAGCGCCGTTCCGCCAATCAGCCAGAGACGGCGTTCTCGACCCACCTGGTAGGCACCCAAGAGCACCACCACCGCAAACCCGATCCAGGTCAGCCATATCCAGCTCGCCGAGAGGGTTAGCATCCCAGCTCCGGTTAGCAGCGTAGCCCAACCTAGCCGGCGCAGCTCAAACGAGCGATGGGCTTTGCTCAACGTCAGGATCACCAGCAGGATGAGGAGTAGGATCGCCTTTCCAAGCAGGCTGAAGCGATCCTGCTGAAAACCCCAATAGGTGGCCGGGGTCGACGCCGGGCCTAACTCCACCACCAATGCGATCAGAATCAGCAGCCGGGATAGGATTGGTGTCCAGCGAAGCATTTGTCCGCCCTGGACCACCCCCAAAAGCACCGCGGCGAACAAAACCAGCAGTTCAGGCAACGCGCTGAGGTAATTAATCATTTGGCGTTGACCGCCCCGGAAGGTGAGGGTGAGGGGCTGGGGGAGGAGGGCTGAATGGGCGACGCGGGAACCACAAATGGAGCCGAAAGATCGGTGGTGGCCTGGGTCACCACGTTGATCAGGCCGGGCTCGAGCAGCGGGTTACCGGCCAACTTCGGCCCTCCGGGGAGTAATCCGATCCAGAGCAAACTTCCAATTAGCAAGCCCAATCCACACTGTTCGGCCAGCGTCGCATCGCGAGTCGGAAGGGCCTCGGAATCGGCCGGAGCAAAGACCAATCGAGCCAACAATCGAGCCAAAGCCCAACCGGCCAACAGAAGGCCAACCAGCAGTAGCAGAGCGGCCACCGGCTGACTTCGGGCGGCACCAAGCAGGACCATCAGAAGCACCGGGAAAGTAGCCAGCGAGGGTATTCCAAGTAAGCCCAGGGCGGCTCCGATCAGCAGCCAGCTCAGCTTAGGCAAACGGCCCAGCAAACCATCCGGGCGTCGCCAATCGACCGCCGGCAGCAGCGCGGCCACACTACCCGCCACCCCGACCAGAAGAGCCGCTGCCAGACCGCCGACCAAGAGCGAGAAGGCCGCCCCATCTAGCGAGAGGGGGGAGAGCGCGGCCACTCCCAGAGCGGTAATTCCACCCGGCAATAGCGCCAACCAGGCCACCCGCCGCCGAAGGTCGGGGCTCGCCAGCCCGGCCAGCCCGGCATAGACCACGGTCAAGCCGGCAGCAGCGGCCAGCAGCGGAGCCAGCCAATGAGCCCCCCCGTGGTTGGCCGCAATATAGAGCCGAAAGAGTAAATCCCCACCCAAACGAGCAGCAGCACCCACCAACAGCACCGCCACCGCCGGATGTGCGGTAACTAAGGCTCGCCAGGTTCCGCCATGCAGGGGGAATAGAGCGAGCCGAGAGGCCGCAGCCACCACCACCAGGCTGGCAATGACGATCTGCAAGCGCCAGTCAGGCAGCGCCTGATTGAGATCTGAGAGTTCCAGAGAGTGGGTTCCCAAGCTGATCACCAGCAGCAGCCCAGCCACGATCAGGGCGGCCGTGCCCACCGCCCAGTAGGCATTTAAACTGGCCGCCGCCCGCATCCGACCGGGACCACCCCATCCCCTTACCAGGAGCACCACGGGAAGAGTCAGCGCCGACCAGAAAAGGAGCAGCAGCAGGAGGTTCTGGGCCGCGATCGCCCCATTAATAAAGCTCTGAGCAATCAGTAGGAGGACGAAAAACTGCCGCTCCCGATCTCGCAGATCAAAGGCCAACAGAGTCGAAACCACCCCGATCAGCGCACTGAGCAGGAGCATCGACATTCCCACCCCACTCACCCCCAGGTGGTAACTCACTCCCAGAGTGGGGAGCCAATTCAACCGCTCTTCAAACTGCACTCCACTGCCGTAGACATTGAATTGGTGATAGGCGATCAAGGTGATCAGGAGCAGGGCCAGGTTGGTCCAGAAGGTAATCCAGATCAGCCGATGCTTATTTTTCAGCTTGGCTTGGGGCACCAGTGAGACCACCAGGGCCATCAGCAGAGGAATCCAAATCAGCAAGCTAAGCAGGAAGGAGAAATTGATCATTCCGGCCCCGAAGCTACTCGGCGTGGGTGACGGCGTTGGAGTGGGCAGAGCGGGCGGGTAAGCGGGAATGCTCGGCGGCAGCACGGCGAAGAGATCGATCATCGGGATTCGACTCGCTCGACCACTGCACTGCCAGTCGCCACCAGGCTGCTCCCCAAGCTCTCTTCCAGCCGAGGGAGCAATGTCTCCTCACACCATCGCTGCCCGGGCATCAATCGCTCCATACGGTGGGCCAATCCCCGGCCCAGGCCTTGAGCCAGGCGGAGGTAGAGCTCGGCCCAGATGATAGTCAAAGTCAGAGGAGAATCTCTCCTCATCAGGACCACACCAACTACCATTCCCAGCACCGGGACGACTAACCAGAGCAGCTCGGTAAGGCCGGGCATCGCCGCTTGGCGAGAGCCGGCCACCCAGCCGATCCAGCTTGGAACCAGATCCAAGCCTCCGCTGATCAGAACCACCACTCCCACCACCAGCAAGATGGCCGAACTTCCCTTCCCCGCGTCACGAATCCGGCTCGGCGTGAAGGCCCGTCGATAGGGAAGGCGGTGGCTCGCCACCACCCCCCACAGCCGGCCCAGCGTTACCGCCAGGAGGGTCAGGCCCACTCCCATTACCACTCTGGATATCAGATCAGAGCGCAGCACGGCAAGGAAAACCAAGGGCAGCAACAATCCGGCTGTGGCCACCCCCAAAGCCATTGTCGCCCGAGGCATCCGCCGCCATCCCTCACCGAGCAGGCGGAGATCGACGGTTTCGAAGCTAGCGGCGAGGTGTGCTGTGGCAAGTACCGCCAAGCCGCGGGCTGCCACCAGCGCTAACAAGACACTCAGTGCAACTGCTTGGGCTCGGCCATCCCCGCTCGGCAAAACCAGCATCGCTGCCGCCACTCCCCCAGAAGAGGCCAACAGCAACCCGCAGCGAAGATTTGGCGTAAGCAACGCGAGGAAAAGACCGATCAATGCGATGGCGGCAAGAATCTCGCCGCCGAGCGGGAGCCATGGCCTTACCTCGGCAGCATTGAAGAAGGGAGAGGCGAAGAGCAACAGCTGACCGACCAGGAGAGGCCAGACAGCGAAAACCAATGCGGCCGCCGCCGGCGGCGCATCAGCGCTCCGGGTCGGCCAACCGTGGAAAGGCCAGAGACCTACTCGAACTACCACCGCCAGCCCCAATAGAGCAGCTATTCCTAACATCGATTTGGCTCCCACCCCTGGGGTATGGCCGATTAGTACGGCCAGCTGATTGAGGTTGGTATTGCCGAAGCGAGAGTAGATTAGCGCTACTGCACCGAGCAGGGCGAAATCGCCAACTAAGGGGAGGGCGAGCGTCCACCGAGCCACCCGGCTCGCCGACTCACTACCCCGGCGGTGGCTGAGGCTCAAAAAGCTGGCGGTGCCGGCCAGCAGCCAGAAGGCCGCCAAGAGGACAATATCAGCGCTAACCACCACCCCGACTGCGGCGCTCCAGAAGAGAAAGAGAGCGGCGTGGAAGCGAAGTGGCGATCCCTCCCGCCGACCATTGAGCCGATGCCACCAAGCCGCAGTTATGAATATGAGAAGGAGAACAGCCAGAAGAAGGAGGGAGAGGTGATTAAGCTGCAGGGCGATCGCGGGGTTGAAATTCTGCCAGCGGGAGTCGCCGCTGAAAGCCACTGTCACATTGATCCATGAGTAGCTGAGCTGAAGGGGAGCAACCGCGGCGAACCTGGCCCAGCTCACTGCGGCCAAATCGAAGGCAGTAAGCAGGCCGATAAAAAGCGAGAGGCCAAAGGCGCCGCGGCGAGTGCGCACCCCCGCCAACAGCATCAATAACCCCACCGCCGGCAACCAGAGCAGGGCCGGTGCGGTCCAAGGCAGGAGAGTGCTCGGATCAACTGAGGAAATCGACGACCAGACGAATAATGGCGTCGCCACTGCAAATTGACCAGACATTGGCCGTCATTCTCCCAGAGCCGAAGCTTCGGATGAGAGTATCGCTAAAAAAAGACCGGAGCCCGACTGAAAAGCTCCAGCCTGGCTCCGGAGGGGTAGCAGAATTATTTATATCATTAATTACAGCTCTTGACAAGTACCTAGTACAACTT
>JBOHUW010000188.1:0-4246 GCA_050734895.1 Candidatus Dormibacteraceae bacterium
GCGGTACTACCGAATTTGGCGTGAAGACCGAGCTGAAGAACATCAACTCCTTCCGCGCCTTGCACCGAGCCGTCGAGTATGAGATCAATCGACAGATCGAACAGCTGGAGTCGGGCGGTGAGGTGGTGCAGGAGACGAGAGGGTGGTCGGAGGCGGGCCAGCGTACCTTCTCTCAGCGAGGGAAGGAGGCGGCCAACGACTACCGTTACTTCCCGGAGCCCGATCTCCCCCCGCTGCAGATCGATCCGCAGTGGGTGGAGGGGCTGCGGGCGCTCCTTCCCGAGCTGCCCCATAACCGGCGCCGACGGTTAGTTCAGGAGCATGGGGTCACGGCCTACGACGCGGAGCAGTTAACGATGGAGGCGGCGACTGCCAATCTCTTTGAGCAGACGGTGGAGGCGGGGGCTCCGGCCAAGCAGGCGGCTAACTGGATCATTGGGCAGAACCCGCAGATTGCTGCGGTTGACTTGGCTGAGCTGATTAATTTGGTCGCAACTGGAGAGATCAACCGGGAGCAGGGGTTGGCGGTGTTGGCCAAGGCGCAGGCTTCGCATCGGCGGCCGCGCGAGATCGTCGAAAGAGAGGGGATGAGCCAGGTTAGCGACCAGGCCGCCCTGGTCGCGGTGGTCGAGCAGGTGATGATCGACCACCCGCAGGCGGTGACCGATTTCAAGGGCGGTAAGCAGCAGGCGATGGGAGCCTTGATGGCCGCGGTGAAGGCGGCGAGTGGCGGGAGAGCGAACATGAAGCTGGTCGGTGAGCTGCTTCGGAGTCGATTGTCTGGCAGCTGATCTGCCTAGGCGCATGGACGCCCAGCTCTCGACGCCATACTGACCCCATGCGCCTAGAACCGGAGAAGGTCGCTCACCGAGGAACGGTGATTGCTCACGCCGATGGCGGGACGGTCTTCGTCCACCAGGCGTTGCCCGGTGAGTTGGTGCTGGCCGAGCCAATGGGGCGACGAAGGGGAGTTAACTTCGCCCGAGTAGAATCGGTGATTCGGTCCTCGCCACATCGGATGGAGCCTGCCTGTCCGCACTTCGGCAGCTGTGGTGGTTGCCACTGGCAGCATGCCGACTATCCTTACCAGCTGGAGTTGAAGCGCCAGGTCGTGACCGAGGCTTGGCAGCGGGCGGGGCTGCGGCTGCCGCCGGGGACTCCGATCTACGGCATGGAGGAGCCCTGGCGTTACCGTCTGCGGGGAGATTTTGAGGCCACCTACCGCAGCGGGGAGTTGGCAATTGGCCTGCATCGGCTGCGTTCGCACACGGTGGTGCCGCTCAAAACCTGTCCGATTCACGATTTGCGGATCGAACAGGCGGTCCTGGCCTTTGGTCAGGCGGGGCGGGAGTTGGGTCTGCACGGCTTGGCCAATCTGCATCTCACCGTCGAGCCGCAGGGTAGGGGCATACTCTGGCGAACCCGATACCAAAAACGCACCGAGCAGGCTCAGGATGCGGCATTGATCTCTCGGGTGACCGAGCTGCTACCAGACTTAACGTGGCTGGATGATTCAATGAGCTTCGATTTTTGGGGTCTACACTTCCGGGTGCGCAGCGATACCTTCATCCAAACCAACTATGCCCAGATGCTGGTGCTCTATGAACAGGTGAAAGAGATGTTAGCGGTGCGGTCAGAGGAGGCGATACTCGATCTTTACGCCGGGATCGGTACGATTAGCCTGGCGCTGGCCGGTAGTGCCGCTTCGGTCACTGCGATTGAAGAAAACCCGTCGGCGGTCCAGCTGGGACGGTTGGCGATGCGCATCAACCAGATCGGAGAGGTGCATTTCCTAACCGGAAAAGTTGAGGAGCAGCTGCGCCGGGTGAAGATTGGTGAGCATGTGGCGGCGGTGCTCGATCCACCGCGGGCCGGCTGCATGCCAACGGCGTTGATGGAGCTGCTGCGACTCAGCCCGCCCCGAGTGATTTATGTCAGCTGTGAGCCCTCGACTCACGCCCGCGATCTGGCCCTGCTGGTACAGGGAGGGTATCGCGTGCGCCGCGCCGCCCTGGTCGATATGTTTCCCCAGACCTATCATGTCGAATCGGTCGCTTTATTGGAGCGGCCGGGAAGTTAGCCGCGTGCTATTATCTAGACATTCTAGATAGGAGGTGGCGATATGAATTGGCAGGTTCAGGAAGCCAAACAGAAGTTTAGTGAGTTGGTTCGGCAGGCCGAGAACGATGGTCCTCAGATGGTTACTCGGCATGGGGAGCCGGTAGTGGTGGTGATTTCCGAAGAGGAGTTTCGCAAATTGCAAGGGGATAGGCCGAGTTTTAAAGATCTACTCTCTGCTCCTCCATACTTAGACGATTTCGACAAACTAATCGAAAGAGATCGCAGTCCAATGCGAGAGATAGACCTCTATGATCCTGAATATTCCGGCCAGTCATGAAGCTGCTGCTCGACACCAACGTTCTTTCTGAGCTGCACAAAACGCATCCTGATAGCAATGTAGAGAGTTGGTGGAGTAGCGTGCAGGATCGAGCGCTCTACACCAGTGTATTAGTGATTGCTGAGATCAGAAAGGGTATAGAACGGCTTCGCCCTCGTGATCCACGGCAAGCCCAGAGATTTGAGTTTTGGTTGATGCAAGTGATTGATGAGTACGAGGAGCGTATCTTACCGGTCACCTTGGAAGTCGCCGAGGAGTGGGGGCGCTCAAATTACGCTAACCCACTCCCGGCTGCCGATGGCTTGATCGCCGCGACTGCCAGAATCCATGGAATGTGTGTGGTCACCAGAAATGTAGCCAATTTCAGTCGTGGCGGAGTACGGGTGTTGAACCCCTTCGAGCTCTTGGGATGAGCAGGCTTTTAAGTCGCTAAAGCGGGCAATTTGGAGCTGCTCAGCTCTCCATCTCCACTCAGCCGGGTAGGCAGCCCGGCAGCCGCCCAGGCGTGGTAACCTCCCGCCAGATCAGAGACGTGAGCCAGGCCTAGCTGGCGCAGTGAGGAGGCCGCAAAGCTGGAGGCATATCCCTTCGAGCAGAAGATGATGATCGGCTGAGAGTAGTCCTGAATTTCCGGAATACGATCCGGCGAGGCTGGGTCAAGCCGCCACTCCAGCCAGTTGCGCTCGATGGCTACCGCCCCCGGGATCTCTCCTTCGTACTGACGCTGGCCCTCCGGGCGAATATCGACTAGCAGCGCCCCCTCCTCCAGCAGCTCGGCGGCCGTCTTCGGCGATACTCGGGTAATTTTGGTGCGCTCCTGCTCCAGCAGCTCTTCAACCGGGCGTCCGTAGTAGCGCATCGGTCGCTCGGGAGGTGAGTAGGCGTGAATTGTGGTGGCGTTGATCTTTCCCTTATTGGTGACTCGATGGATGTGATCAGAGGCGAATTCGGCGCCGGTTCCGCTCAAACGCTCACTGCTGCTAACTCTCCCCAGTGTAGTGTCGGCATATACCTCTTCGACCAACGCACCTTCAACTACGGTCAGGGCTCCGTTGGCCTCGCCGTGGTCATGGGGGAGAGTTCCCTGACCGGGAGCCCAGGCGATTAGCCAGACCTCCACACTGGGCAGCCGGAGCAGCAGCTCGTACCAGCGGTGAGTAGGGTCGTGCCGAACCAGTGGCTGCCAGAGCTGTTGATCGCGGCTGAGTTCAAGGGTAAGTTCGGCTAGCTGATGGGGCGCGAGCAACTCTGGCTTGTTGGGGAGCTCTTCAATCAAGGGTAGGTTTTGCAGGGCGGGGTGGATATGCATGGAAAAATTTATGCCTCCTGAGTTGTAGGGGTGAGTCGGTCATCAGTCCAGATGGCCGCCGATCAGCGAGAGAGTTGGCTGATCGCCTAACAGAGGCAGGTGTTGATTCGGCAGAAATCGACTGATCGGTCACAGGTTAGGAGCAGTGTCGAAGCGGAGAGATCTGCAACCATATCAAGTGACATTCTACTATGAGCTGAGTGATGACTGCAGTCCGCCCCAACTACCCCTTCAGCGCGATAGTTGGGCAAGAGCGGATGAAGCTAGCCCTGCTCTTGAACGCCATCAACCCGGCGATTGGAGGCGTATTGATCCGCGGCCAGCGAGGGACGGCCAAGTCCACCGCGGTGCGGGCGCTGGCTGCTCTGCTGCCCGAGCAGGAGGTGGTCGAGGGGTGTCGCTATGGCTGCTCACCGCACGATGTTGCCGCACTCTGTGAGGAGTGCCGCTCGGGATCGAACTCGCTCCAGCAAACCACCACCCGGCAGATGGGGGTGGTCGAGCTGCCGATCAACGCCTCTGAGGATCGGGTGGTGGGG
>JBOHUW010000189.1:0-4243 GCA_050734895.1 Candidatus Dormibacteraceae bacterium
CTACGGATTAGCATGAGCTTTCTATTTTCGTTCCTACATAATTGGCCGGCTTCGGCCGAAAAACCCTACGTAATTGGCCGGCTTCGGCCGAAAAACCCTACGTAATTGGCCGGCTTCGGCCGAAAATGATGCATACTGATAAAAATGAACGACGCCAGCATAGAGAGGATATTGCGGGGGCAGAATCGTTGGTGGCGTTCATCGGTTTGGGAGGTCGACGATCAAGATCTTCGGGGAGCGGCTGAGGCCCGATTCAAATATGAGCCTCAACCGCTATCCGACGTTAACCCGCCAGGCCTGTACATCCTCTGGGGCCCGCGGCGGGTAGGTAAAAGCGTTGAACTCAAGCGGCTGATCCTTGAGCTGATCGGTCGAGGAGTCGCCCCGCGTTCGATCTTCTACTGTTCCTGTGAGGGTTTCAGCAGTCAAGATTTTCGGCGGCTGTTCAGTGTCGGTCGGCGGATTGCGATAGGCACCACTCCGCCCTACTTCTGGCTGCTCGATGAGATCACTTCGGTGATTGGAGGGTGGGCCGAGGTGGTTAAGCATCTGCGCGACCAAACTTCGCTTCACGAGGACTGTGTGGTATTAACAGGTTCTTCGGCTCGTGAACTGCGCAGTGCAACCAAGGCCTTGGCCGATCGCCGGGGCGATGAGGTGACGTCAGACCGTTTGCTGTTGCCGATGTCCTTTACTTCATTTGCCGCGGTGATAGGGATGATTGAGGATGTACCGGTCATCCCTGGTCTACGGCCCCGAGATGTGATGAGCGGGCGAGCAAGAACTGCGATTCAGGAGCTTTCATATCATCAGGAGGCTTTGGGCAATGCATGGGAGAGCTACCTTACCCATGGCGGATTTCCCCGAGCGGTGGACAGCGTCCTCAAGACTGGAGATGTATCAGAGGGCTTTGCTCAGGGGATGTGGCAGATCATCAAGGGAGACGCTATTCGCGACAATGCTCAGATCAACGATTTACAGCTTATATCCTTCCTCCACCGTCTGAGCCAGAACTTGGCTTCTCCGATCAATGCCTCGGCGATCGGAAAGGAGATTGGGTTGGGCAGTCACCACCGGGTTTTGGAGCGTATAGAGGATCTTTGCCAGGCATTCTTGGCTTGGCGTTGTTGCCAGGCTCAGGGGGAGTTGCCCAACCCGGCTGCCCAGTGGAAACTGTACTTTGTCGATCCTCTCCTCGCCCAACTGGCGGCTCGGCTTGATGAGCGATATCCTCTTCCCGATCGTTCGGTTATTGCCGAGCAGCAGTTGGGGTTGCTTCTGCTGCGGGCGGTCGAGCGAGAGGTGCCAGGTAGTTTCATCTCTTCGGGCCAGGTGATGTTCGAGCGGAGTTCAAGTCGAACCGAGATTGATTTTGTCGGGCCGCGGCTGGGTGTGTCTTTTGAGAGTAAGTACGTGGATACTGTCTGGCGCCGAGCCGCCAGGACTATGGAGTTGCGACATGGTGGTGGGGTATTGGTGACCCGCTCAAGACTCGATCTCAACGGTCCAGTGTGGGTGGTTCCAGCGGGGGTGCTCGGCTGGCTGCTGGATCATTAACTAATTCATGTTGTGATAGCGCCGGATAAGTTTCGCGGAACCGTCGGCGATGGGGAGCTCACTGATCGGGTTTTGGCGGTTGAAGCCATAGGACACTACCGAGAGCATCAGTCGCTTCGATTGAAGCGACTTGATCGAGCGCCTCAATGATTCGACCAAGGAATTTTCGATTGCGGGGAAAGGTGAGGTCTGATGTGTAAATTAGAGATGGGGTTGGCTGGTCAGTTCGAGCTCGGCTGCGCCTCAATCGCTCAAAGTCTGACACGTTATTGGTTACCAGCACCTGCCCCAGAGCGTGCTCCAAAATTTCCTGATCTGAACCTGTTTGTAGATCTGGGTCAGAAACTACGGCACAGCAATTGTATCCACGGGCAGTCAGCTCAAGTGCGATGCGGGGGCTGAACATCTCATCCAGCAGCAGCCTGAGGCTCACCGGCCCAGCATTTTTTGCTGCTGCTGCCAGCGCAGTTCGGCCGCCTCGGTTTCGCTCTGGGCTCGCCCAATCCAGCCGTCGATTTCCTCTTTGTGATCGGCCCAGTAGTCTAGGGCGGCGCGAATCAGCCGAGTAGAGAGTCCGCTGGTCTCGCTGACCAGCTCAACTATTGCTTGGGGTGCGAGGCCGGATTCGGAATTACGGGTACTGTTGATCGCTTGGGCAACCTCCCATACGTCAGGTCCCCCGATCAGGCGGGCTCGACGGCCAGAAGGACCATCGCGAAAGATAACTAGAGGATGTTCTTGAGAGCGCAGCGCTTCGTCCACGAGTAGGTTGGTGGCCGCTGAGGCGCTCATTCCAGGATGGGCAGCAACAAAGTACGCTAGTCGGGCAGAGACGCTTTGTTCGAAACGAACGGATGCTGGGGATGCCATTAATTACATTGTAGGCGATTGTTGCCGTCTGCGAGGCGTGAAATGTACGATGTTTGGGTCACGTCCGGAATCATACTCGGTGAAAGCTCCCGTGAATGACCATTTTGCACGCCTTTGAGTTATCATTTAGCACAAATCTTAATCCTTGGTCTAATGGGGTAGCCTGCCCTCCTGCCTCTTCACCCGTCTAGCAAAATCCATTACTCATATTTTGCTGGAGGAGCGGCCCTTGTCAGCCGACCACCTTAACATCCACCCTAGTAATTGAGATAAACCTCCGCCAAGCTGGGGTCATGAGAATTTTCGTTTCCCTTCTGGTCTTGCTCTCCCTGGCGATAGGCTGTGGCTCCTCCTCACCCTCGGCAACCTCAGTAAAGGCGGGAGCAAGCGGCCCACTCTGGCAGGATGGGGCGATCTTCGACGAGGTCAAGGCCCTGCTGGCATCCCCCGGCAAGGGTTCTCCCCTCTGGATCGAGATGTATGAATTCGGTCGAAGCGACCTGGCTTCGTCCCTAATCGAAGCTCACCAGCGGGGGATTGATGTTCGGCTGATCGTCGATCCCAAGGTGGAGGTCAGCCAGAAGACGGCCAACTCCCTGAGCAGCGCAGGAATACCGGTCCGTTTCTATCCGGATGATGACCGGCGGTATCAGATCGATCACGCCAAGCTGCTCTACACGGACGCCGGGGCTTTGGTCGGAGGCATGAATTGGGGGGGTAACAGTGCCAACAATCACGATTACGCACTACTCACCCGAGATCAAGCCGAGTTGCTCCACCTCAAAGCGATCTTTGAGCAGGATTGGGCAATTGCCGGAGGTCTTCCGGGTCCGGTGGCGGTAGGTGTCGAATCGGTTGTGCAAACTACTCCGGGAGAGGAGATCCGTAATCGGTTGGAGAAGAGTATTAACGTTGCCGAGCAGAGCATAGAAATTGAGATGTATACCCTGACCGATGGCGCAATCGTTAATGACTTGGCGGCTGCTCACTACCGTGGGGTGCGGGTAGAGGTAATAGTCGATCCTCGTCAACAGGTTAACCGCCGAGCGGTGAGTGATCTCCAGGCAGCCGGAATAGAGGTGCGTAAGTATCCAGCACCTTCCGGAACTCTATTGCATGCCAAAATAGGACTCTTCGATGACCAAGACCTCATCTTGGGCTCGGCCAACTGGACGCGCTCCGGCCTCTCGGCCAACCACGAACTAGACGTGGAGACAAAGAATCAGCTGGCGACCCAAACCTTCGCGACCCGCTTCGATGAGGATTGGAAGCGGTCTATTTAGGCTCGGGCGCGACGCTGCCAGCGTGTTTTCTTGAGCATCTTCCGGTGCTTATGCTTACGCATCTTCTTGCGCCGCTTCTTGATTACAGAACCCAAACCAACTCCAAACTGATGATGAATGAAAAAATAAACCTGCAAAAGCATACCCTAAGTGCAGGCCATGAAGGGGGATGGCCGGAGAAAATTTTGCCGTAAAAATCCGAGACCGGACTTCGGTTGAATCAGGAGGTAAGTTAGTTGAAGCCGCGCCAAGTTTGGTTCCGAGGCGGATCAATTGAGGTATTAACCGGCGATGAGGGGCGAATTTTGGCGGTTGGTCCCGCTCTTCGTTCAGTGGCCGGTTACGAATGCCAGATCGTTGAGTTAAGGGGGGAGGTGCTTCCCGGCCTTCACGATGCCCACCTCCATCTGGGTTATCTGGTGGAGGCCCGGCGACAGGTTGATTTGCATGGAGTTCAGAGCATCGATGAGACGGTAGATCGCCTGAGTAAGCATGCATCTAATCTGTCTCAAACGGCTGGGGTAGTGGGAAGA
>JBOHUW010000190.1:0-4238 GCA_050734895.1 Candidatus Dormibacteraceae bacterium
GGCTTCTCCCTCACCTACCTCCCTTATGTTGTCGCCGCGGCGGTGAGCTCGCTCCGCGAGCATCCGAACGTCAATGCCACATTCGGCGGCGACCACCTCCTCCTCCACGGCAGCATCAATGTGGGGATTTCGGTTGGATTAGAAGACACCCTGATGGTGCCGGTGATCCGACAAGCCGACGGCCTCTCCCTCGCCGGCATCGCCCGAGGGATCAGTCAGCTCGCCAGCCGGGCCAAGGAACGCAAACTCGCCGCGGATGAGCTCTCCGGCGGAACGTTCACGGTTAACAACTCGGGCACCTTCGGCACCCTCTTCAGCTATTCGGTGATCAGCCCTGGACAGGCCGGCATTCTGACCATGGAGGCCATAGTTGAGCGACCGATAGCGGTGAAGGGAATGATCGGAATCAAGCCGATGATGTACCTCTGTTTCAGCTTTGACCACCGGGTACTAGATGGACTACAGGCAGCTCGCTTCCTCACCTCCTGTCGAAACCAGCTGGAATCTATAACCGCCCAAACTCCAATTTACTGATAGGATCATCAGTTTGGTAGGCGAGTTAATTTAGTGCTCTCGCTCATGCTCACCGCACGCAATCAGGCAGCGGTGTTGTACCAGCTTTGCCAACTGTTTCAAGGTGAAGAGGCGGAGATCGCTCATGTCTCCACCGGACGAAAGGTGGGTGATCTTATTCAAACTCAGTTCGAGCTCGAATTCCAGGTAAATAAGAAAACTCTGCTGGCCTCCCTTCGGGCAATGACCGAAGTCGTTGACGTCCATGAGGTGCCCTCCTTTGGGCAGCTCTTCGGTAAACGGGTAATTGTGATGGGTGGGGGCGCACAGGTTGGAGCCGTAGCCCAGGGAGCGATCTCGGAGGCTGATCGTCACAACATTCGCGGAGAGCGGATTTCGGTCGATACCATCCCCTTGGTCGGCGAGGAGCGGCTGGCCGAAGCAGTCCGCTCGATGGCTCGCCTCCCCCGCGTACATGCCCTGGTACTGGCCGGAGCGTTAATGGGAGGAGAGATCACCAGGGCAGTAAATGAAATCCGAGAAGCGGGGATCATTGTCATCTGCACCAACATGGCCGGATCGGTACCCAAGGCAGTCGATGTCGTGGTCTCCGACCCGCTGGAGGCCGGAGTTATGGCGGTTATGCTGATCGCCGATACCGCCCAGTTCCATATTGATCAGATCCGAGGCAAGAGATTCTAGGCCCAAACTGTGGAAAAACACACTTAATCGTGGATAAAGCTGTGGAAAATGTGGAAATGTACCGCCAGCCGCCACTTCCTTTCGAAGCCCCGCCGCCAAGTCAACTCCGTCTACGATAACCGGTTAGGACGGGTTTCTGCAAGGCCAAAAAATAGTTCGCCGGTAGGCTACTAAAAGTAAGGCGATTGGGTAGTCCGCGCCCAACAAAATCATCTCGTCAGTCGAAAAGCCAGACCGATGATCAACGCTCCGGCGACCAGGACCAATCCGGCACAACCGATCTGAAAGAGAGCATATATTGGCCCGCCGGTAGCCCGGTAGGTGGGAGCGTTCTGGTCTCTCGTCCGCAAACGCCGGATCGCTCCCCCACCCATGCTGAGGGCGAGGAGGAGGGCTAATGCTCCCATCCCCAGCCCCAGGATCAGATGGATTTTCAACCCGCCTCCCCGAGTTGGCGCTGATAGTGAGCCCAACTCTCAAAGATCAGCTTGAGTGCGGCCAGCAATGTGATATCGGACTGATCCAACTGCGGAATGACTTCATATATATCGAAACCCACCACCCGGGAGTGTTGAGTCACCGTGGCCAGCAGATGGAGCGCTTGGCGGGTGCTGAGGCCTCCGGCGACGGCGATTTCGGTACCCGGGGCGTAGGCCGGATCGAGCACGTCAATATCGAAGGAAATATGCAGTCGCCGACCGGCAAGATACTCCGTCAACCGCTCAGTTGACGCAACCGGGTCATCCGCGAGCTCGGCGGCAGTGATCAGCAACATCCCCTGGTGATTGATATATTCGACCTCTTCAGGATCGAAATCCCTGCAGCCCACCAGGGCCACCGAGGACGGCTCGAGCCGCGACACCTCCAAACCCCGGCGTAGGGCACAGCCACAGGTCCACCGGCCGCCCCGCGAGCTATCGTTGAGATCAGGGTGAGCATCCAGCCAGAGCAACGCCAGATCAGGATGGCGTCGAGCCTGGGCCGCCATAACCGGGATCGCCGCACAGTGATCACCGCCCACTACTGTAAGTAAGGCTTCTTCAGGTATTGCCGTCAACCGCTCGGCAACCGTGACCCAGCCGGCTTCCACCCCCTCGGACATGGTCAAATCGCCCAGGTCATGGAGCCTCAGCCGGCTCATCGGGCATCCCCGCTCACTCACCGGGGGAAGACAGGCAGAGAGCGCCCGAAGGGAGCTCGGAGCCGCTGCCGAACCGCGGCGGTAAACGGCCGAATCGTCGTAAGCCACCCCGGCCACCACCACCTGAGCCTGGGCGAGCGGTACCTGCTCCAGTCCGGCCCAGGGCCGGAGTCCATCCAACTCCATCTTCACCCCCGCTATTCTGCCTGACCGGTTATCGACCAGGTAGGTCGCTCGGGCCAAAATGATGGACGGGAGAGAGGTGGCGTCCCATTGCCAGGATGATCGGAGCCAGATGGGAAGAACGCAGCTGAGGCTGAATCACGCCCTTGTCGACGGAGAGCAGCTCACGCAGCGAAGGCAAATCACTCATATCGCCCCCGCTCATCGTTGCCGCCCAACTCCTCAGCCTGGCCAGGTCGCGCGAATCGAGCTGGCGAGAGACAATCTTATGCGCAGCGAGCTGTCGATTGATTTGGCCCGCCTGAGGAGCCGTGAGCGCATCTCCAGCCAGAGCGGGAGAGATTACCTGCCCGACCGAGAGGAAGGCCGACAGGATCGAGTATCCGATCAACAGCGCAATCAGGGGATGGATGAAGATTCCGAGCAAACCATCCGGCCCCTGCAGCATCGGCATACGGCCGAGCAGTGAGCCAAGGCGTCCCAGGAACCGGGCAGCCAGGAGAGAGAGGAATAGGACGATGAGCAATCCGACCAGGCCGAGTAGAGGTACCCCAGAGCCGAATAGATGGAGGCTACTCGGCCAGTGCGAGAGGGCCAGCCACCAAAGACCGAAAAATCCAACTTCAGCCAGCAGGAGGTTAAGGGTACCTCGCTTATAACCGATTAGCACGGCGAGCACGATCAAGGCAGCGAGCAGCAGATCAAGAATCATCTAATTTCTCCCTATATCCTCTCAAACTCTCGCTTCATAATCGGTTCGCGGTAAACTCCATCCCAATTCTGTGTCTCGAATAATCGCCATCGCCAACCAGAAAGGAGGGGTAGGTAAAACCACCACCGCCGTCAATCTCGGTGCCGCTTTAGCCGAAGCGGGGGCGAGGGTGCTGCTGGTCGACTTGGACGCGCAGGCGCATCTTACCATCAATATGGGGGTCACGCTGCCCGATGAGATGGAGCGCACCCTTTATGACCTCCTGGTCAATCCCAAGGTCGGGGCCGAAGATATCATGCTGGAGAATGAAGATATCGGGGTTTGCTACCTCCCCGCCAACGTCGAACTCTCCGGTGCCGAGACTCAGATGATCAACGAATTGGGCCGAGAGAGCATCCTTAAGGATAAGTTGGCTCCGATAAGGAGCAAGTACGACTTCATCGTCATCGACTGCCCCCCCTCGCTCAGCCTGATCACCATCAACGCCTTCGTCGCCTCCGACGAGGTGATTATTCCCTTGCAGTGTGAATACGTCGGTATGAAAGGGATGCAACAGCTGCAGCGAACGGTGGATCGGGTACGAGCCAAGCTCAATCCTCAGCTGACGGTAATCGGGATCCTCCCCACCATCTTCAAATCCCGCACCCTCCACTCCCGAGAGGTTCTGGGCTTGGTCAAGAAGCACTTCGGCGGCCTGGTTTACGACTTCGCGATCCGCGATTCGATCCGCTTCGCCGAATCTCCCCTCGCGTCAACCTCGATTCTGAAGTACGCTGGAGAATCAGATGGGGCTAAAGCATATCGTCGCCTCGCCAAGTCAGTTATGGAGCGGCAATTAAGTAATGAGCAGGTTCAGTAGGGTATCGCTAGAGGGCTCTGAGGAACTCTTTCGCCCTACCCAACCGCCACGCGTCGAGGCCACCGAGGACACCATCACCGAAATCCCGGAGCCCCGGCCCCGAGAGCGCCACCACATCACCGTTCACC
>JBOHUW010000191.1:0-4195 GCA_050734895.1 Candidatus Dormibacteraceae bacterium
GAATATCCTAGACGCAGCTTTTCCCAGAACACCAACTGGGCCTTAATCTTCGATTTTCTCCACGACATTTACAACACCTCGCTTTTTAATGGTGTTGCGTCGACCCTCTTAACTCAAGCTGTCCACAATAGGCAGACAGAGGCTCCATTCAACTTGGATGTGAGGCAAGACTTGAGTTATGGTAAAAGTAATCTGGTCATAAAAAGCGACGCTACTGCCGTTACCGTGGGTAGTTAATCAGATGATCTGAACTTAGATGCACGCCCCCCCCAATACAATTTGTGCCGTTATGAATCGGTTCGATTGTATAGGAGGAACGGCGTGCGAAATCTAAGGATATGGACTCGGCTACTGGGAGTCAAGGGTTGTGTTGTGGAAGTCGAGTCTTTAAATACTCGCATCAAGCTAATCATCCAACCTGGCTTTGGCTTCCACTCCTCTGAACCCATCATCGGATTGGCCATGCTTAGCTTCGGCGGGCTTCACCCTGCCCTGCCAGGGCGGGACCATTCTTCACCCGCGGCTGATCGTGGCCGGTCATGCGCGGCAGGTGCAGCAGCATAAAGATGGGATGCAAATGACAGCAACTTGGCAGCAAAAGAGGCGATCCTCTCTGGCGAGAACAGCGCTGAGAGCCACTCTAAATGACGATTTCAAGTTCAAAACAAGCTGGTGCCCCCGGAAGGACTCGAACCTTCGCACGCGGTTTAGGAAACCACTGCTCTATCCCCTGAGCTACGGGGGCAAAATCGCCGATTTCGAACTCGAAAATTGTCCGGCCTCAGCCACATAGTATCAACCATTGGCCTTCGTATGTGCACTCCGTGTGCACTCCTCACCTCTTAAGACTGCTGCAAAATTTTCGGCAGCCGCCCGGCCTCCAGCTTCGAACTCACGGATGTAATGCCTAAAAAGGACCTGCGTATCCGCATGACCCATCCTCGCCGCAATCGTCTTAGATGGAACCCCAAGCGCATGCATAATGCTGGCCATCGTCCGGCGGAGGCTATACGGAGAAACAATCGGTAGCCCAACATTGACAAGGATTCCTCGAAATGCCCGCCTAAGGCGATAGTAGTCAATAGGCCGACCTGCATCATCGGTAAACACCAACCCCCAGTTCTCCCACGCCTTGCCAGCTGCCGCACGTTGCCGCTCCTGATACCGCCACTGTTCCCGAAGCAATCGCACCTCATCATCTGTGAGCTCGATCGGCCTTTCACTTCGGTGGCTCTTAACCCCAACCACACGGACATCTTGTCTGGTCCGCTGCCAGATTCCCTGGTAGACATTCAACAGCTTAGCTTTCAGTTCTACATCCTCCCATCGGAGCCCGACATACTCCCCTGGCCTCATACCGGTCACCAGAGCCAATTTAAACATCCTTTCGTATTCATGATCCTTCAAGCTCAGAACCATCAATCGCGATTGCTCCACATCCAATGCCTTGGGGTCCGTGCGAGGCACTTTCACCCGTCCCACTGCATCACATGGATTGACCACCAGAAGTCGCCATCGTACCGCCTGACTCAATGCATTGTGGAGCACCGTCAAGTGATGACGAACCGTACGCGGACTCAAGCCTTCACCCAGAGTGCGCCTGCTACCATTTTTCAGCCAGTAATTCTTCGCCTCTTCAATATCAAGAGGCGTGAGTTTTGCTAATTTGCGACTTCCCAGTCTCGGGATGAGATGAAGGCGGACAATCTGTTCATATCGATACCTGGTCCTCTCAGTTACGGCCGCCTCACAATAGTCTGTCAGCCATCTCAGTAGGTATTCGGCAACTGTTTCGCTTCTTGGATCTACGAATTGCCCCGTATCAAGAGTCCCACGCAACTCACGCTCGCGCTTTTCGGCCGCTCTCTTCGGTCCACGAAAAATCTCACTGTATCGCCGCTGCTTGCCTGAAGGGTCTCGGCCCAAAAATACCCAGATACGATAACAGCCTTCCCCCATTTTCTGAAGGCCCATTTAGGCTGCTCGCTCCTCCTGCTGAGCATCTACTGTATTAACCTCAATCCAGAACTTTAGGGCAGTGCGAGGAACACGGACCAGCCGGCCGATATGTACGGCAGTAAGCTCTTGACGAGCAATCAACTCATATACGGTTGATCGACCCACCTTCAATATCCTCCGGACATCCTCGACTTTCAGCAAATCTTCATCCCTGTTTCTGAACTCGACTACATTCCCTGGCACGACCTCTTCCCTTTTCATCACGCAACCTCCTTAAATTCGCCCTTTCCATAGGCGTATTCGAACTCCCTGATTACTGCCTGGTGATGAGGCTTGAGATTCTCGCCTGCATCCTCGATCCAGGCATTGAGCATCGAGCGACCCTTCAGCCCGTAGCACCTGGTTATCACTGCCAGTGATGGAGTGACCGCCCGATCTATCCAACGCAGCACCCGGTCTACATTCAAATCTTCAGATGGCCTGCTTGCCAGCTTGCCGATTCGCTCGGTGCTGCCGACAAACTCCTGCCACCAGGGCACCAGCTCGGCTCCTCGGATGCCATGGAGGCCATCTTGAGTAGCAAAATCGCAGAATTCCCGCAGGCATCCCATCACTAATTCCACCTGCCGACCATCACACCAGCGCAGACATAGCAGCTCTTTCGCTATCGCCTGGGCTTGCTCTCTTTTGATCTCCAGTTCAATCCTCGTTGGCCCTCGCTTGTCGTAAATGCGTAGACACCTCGGCGAAGATCTACGCCCGATGTAGAGGGTGTTTCCTTCTCCTCTGCCGTTGTTCGCCACCCAACTGTGGCTAACCAGTCCATCTCGACCTCGTTTGGCCCAGGAGATTACCTGATTCTCCCTTACTGCCTGGTAGGCATCCTGAGGGGTAAACGGCACCTCATCGACCGCTAGATCAAGGCGTACAACTCGGCATTTGGTCGCCCGCCTCTGCAACCGATCTATCATGGTGAGTAGACCATCTACTCCTATCCGCTGACAGGCTTTCCCAGGCAACTTGAGATGAACGTTCTCCTCGGCTCCCTCTGAGAAGCAACCGTAGAGAAGACTAGCCCCCAGGTATTCATATCGATTCCGATAGAACCCAGCTCCTCCTTCCTCGCTCCAGCCTTCTAATCGGACCTGCACTCCCTCATGGAAGGCTTCCGAGGCAATAGCCGCCACCGCATTGGGCTCCATCCCGAAAGTGGTCACCGATAACCAATCAATACTCCACTTGGGATATATTGCCGCTGTATCACTAGCCAGCGGCAATAGGGTTTTCCCACCCATCAGGCGACATCCTCGAGCTCGAGGATCACCGCCTTATCTGGCTTGTGGATCTTCCGGCGGCCAAAGCAGTTGACCTCCACTCTTGCCACCGGCAGGATAATTGCTCGACGCCTTCGCATACCTCCAATCCGAGCCCAGGTGTAAAGGCTCACAACTCCGACTCCGATTAGCCACACGGCTACCGCTACATTTGTGCCGAAAAATCTGGCTATCACCGGCCCCAACAGAGATAGGCCCAACACCGACGTTGGCCAGCAGAAGGCCAACAACAGTAGAACTTTAAACATCACACTCCCGATCTTTTTAATCATCCTTCTCCTCCTCTTGCCGCATATGACCGGCGTAATCGTTGGTCGCCCCCATCACATCGGCCCTGGCGGGCCGAGGCGATGGGACCCCTAGGCTCCCGGTGCGCACAACTAAATTGGCTGGTGATCATTTCCCTTCCTCCTTTCCCTCACTAAGGAGCAGAGCTCGGGTGCCGGGAATGCCTATCCATTGCGATGAACTCAACATCCGGACACTCCATGCTCCGAACTCTGGCGGCTGATTTGTCGAACAGCACGTAGGGATACCGGAGCACGTCTGCCCCCACTTATCTCCTCCCGGTCCTGGAGCAGCACCATCAGATAGCGATATACCCCAGGCCCCTCGCTGTTAGGGAAGTTCAGCGAGTCATCTCTAACGTCCACCAGGAAGTGCAGCCGCTCGGCCATCTTCTCCACCGCCATCATCTCTCCGGAGATGCGCAGCTTTACGAAATCTCCGCTTATCATGCTGCCTCTTCCTCTGGTGCCTGCTCCTCCTCGTCTTCCTCTCGAAGTCGAATCACCGGCTTGGGATATTCGCGATCAAGCAGCCCCTTAGCTTCCTCTTTCGAGATGTAGGGCGACTGAAATCGCACCTCTCGATCCCACTGCCAAATGCCCAGCCCTGGCTGC
>JBOHUW010000192.1:0-4173 GCA_050734895.1 Candidatus Dormibacteraceae bacterium
CCTACACCCAGTATGACGAGAAGGATTTCCGTGAACTCTTCACAAATCGCAAAGAACCGTTTCTGAAGGAATGGCGTGAGGATGCCATCGATCTTGGAGGTATGAGCACCCACTCCATCGGATGGAGTCAGTAGCTTCACGATGGGCAGGTCAGGTCAAACCTCAGAATGCGGTGGCAATCATGCTAAACAACGCCTGATGGTCGCCAGGGAATATCTTGAGACCGCGGAGTGGAGAGCCGGACATGACGGCCAAGATGTGGAGGCACCAACTGCGGTGGCTGGGAACTGTGTCTTTGCCGGAATTGCAGCCTCCGACTGCATCTGCTGTCTCATGCTCGGAAGGCGAGCGCGAGGACAGGATCATAAGGAAGCCACAAAACTACTATTGGCTATCCCAAATCAAGGAAAGGAGATGGCACAGTGGCTAACTGACTTGCTGGAGATGAAGGATCAGGCGACCTACGGCTTCACACGTACAAAAGGCAGCGATGCCCTCAAAGCTCTCCGCAGAGCTCGAGCACTGGTCCGGGCAGCCGAAACGCTACTGCAACGCCAAAATAGTGACCGACTCTGAACCGGCTGGAGATTCGGGCGTGGCACCAGATCAGAACCGCTACTCCGGCCAGGCAAGGTTCTGAGGGTGGCCTGAACCTCAACCCGCTTCGCCTTCATCTCCCAAGGGGAGGCCGCTAATACCCGAGTGATCATGAGGTAAAAGTACTGCGGAGCGAGCGGAGGGACAATTCTGGGTGTTAAGCGAGGCTATAGATCTTCGGCCGAATGCGATTTGAGCGGCACACTTCTCACCAAGTATTGGGCCATGCACAATCAGTGGATTTTTAGAGAATTTTGCCATCTTTGTTATTGGCAGCCATGGGTCCATCGATATTTCCGCTGGAGCCCCGTAATAGAAACCGTAAATGTGAGCCTTAATACAAGCCGACACACACATTGAGCATGGCTCAGCGTTACCAAACACTACATAGCCATCTAAATGGAGCGTGCCTTTCTGCTTGCCCAATAGCCTCAAAGCGTTCATCTCAGCATGGGCGGTTGGATCTGAATCGGTATTTTGAGTGTTGTGAGTACTAAGTAAGAGATTACCGCTCAAGTCGGTAATAACGCATGCAATAGGCACATTACCTTCTTTGATGGCAACCTCGACCTCCTCCTGACAAAGCTTAATAAGCTCTTCAGCCCGTTCATCGGAAATACTCGGTTTCATAGAGCAATAAATACTTTCTGTATCTTGACACTGTATAGCTTGCCTGTAGTTGGATGTTTTTTGCCAATCTGAGGTTCTATAGAAATAATATTTTCTATTGGCCGATCACCGTGTTCAGGATAAATAAACAATCGGTCTTGGGCGGGCGTCTTATCGACAGTTTGTCCGGCTGGAACTTGAAAAATTGAGTGCCCGACATCCCCCATAGGATCGAGCGAGGTGAATCCTTTCTCTTCAATAAGATGCATAGCGTACTTGTATATGTCGCCAATGGTTTTAGCCTGAGAAGCAGTAAAATCATAGACTTTATCAACTATTTGGCGAGAATCATTAATTAGCTTCTCGTAAAACTCATCATCACCAACCATAAATGTCTCGGCCCAGTTGCTCCAAACCGTTCCTTCAAGCGGTGTGCAATCGAGGATGATAATGTCATTTTCTTGGACATACACCTCTGCCGAAGGCAAATGATAACGACGCGACATAGGCAATGAGGTGCTATCGCCAACGTAGACTAAAATAGGATACCAGTGATCTTTGAGCCCTACCTGAGCTAATGCTTCGTAATATTTATCAGCTATTTCTTGTTCTGATTGGCCAGGCCGTAGCTGTCGAGCAATTTTCCGGGTTATTGCAACACTCTTTGGTTGCATTTCACTAAACTTTTTCAGGTATTCAATTGCGTTGAACATATTTCAATCGCCTTTCTTTTTAGATTACGTTTTGATTGTATCAAGTTGACGGAGAGCCGCCGCCCGGATCGGCTGTTCGAGGACCCTTACGCAGAAGCCTTCGCGGAATAATCATCTGATCAAGACTCCCAAATCGAGGCAATCGGGAGGGCATCAATCCGCTCTCCAAGGTTGATCGAATCGGGACCGGTATGCAGTACGAGTCCACGCAAAAATCGCTCTCCAAGGTAATCCCGTAGCCAAGCCAGATGGCGGCCGTCGGAGCGGGACGGCACCGAAGTCGCCTTGATTTCTATGCCGACAATATGACCAGAGCGATACTCGATAATCAGATCCACCTCTCGGCCCTCGCGATTACGCAAGTGGTATAGAGCCGGCTCGGTCTCGCTCACCGGCAACTCGGCACGAAGCTGTGCAATGACAAAAGTATCGATCATCCTCCCAAGTAGATCACCGTCATTCATGAGGCCCTGACGATCCACACCCATAAGGCTGGCGGCAAGAGCAGTATCAGTCATGTATCGCTTCGGTCGAGCGGCCAATCGCTTCAACTGGTTTGAAGACCACGCGGGTACCGACTCCACCACAAAGAGATTTTGCAGCAAATTCTCATAGGCCCGTGCGGTTTTAGGGTCTAGGTCGGACGACCTATAGAGGGATTTGTCACTAATGCTCCCGGCAGTGGAATGGGCAAGCGCGTTCAGCAACCGGCGAAGCTTTTGAGGATCACGATGAGTCGTCACATGGCTGGCATCGCGATGCGTGAGCTGACGAACATAGCCCCGAAACCAACTACGCCGGCCGCGCTCCGATAGACGGAGCATCGGCTCAGGGAACCCACCCTGCAGTGCAAGATCGACATAGCGAATCAGGTCAAATCCATCGATGCGTCGTCTCAGATCAACGTTGTCATCTGCTATGCGATCGAGAAATGATCGAGCGTTCGGCTCCCCCATTCGCTCGCGAATGGTAAGCGTAGTCATCGGAATATCAACCACCCGCCCAGTCCCCGGCCAAGTTGCAACATTCAACTCGGCACGCACCGAACCGGTGAGAATGAAACGCCCGCCACGAGGATTGGAATCCACTGCCCGCTTGACGGCAGCCAGCACTTCAGGTACCTCCTGCCACTCATCAAGCAAAACAGGTTCCTTTCGATCACGCAGGGCAGCGTCAGGATCAAAGCGAAAGACTTCAGCCTGACGAGGATTGTCCAACCGGATAACTGTCTTGGCATGCTGCATGGCAGTTGTGGTCTTGCCTGAAGCACGCGGCCCGAGCAGCAATATGGCCGGCAGCTCGAAAAGCATCTCGGCGATCAGTGAATCAACCAGCCGAGGTCGGTAGTCAGACGCTGCCATAAAGCCTACAATACCAAAAACGCGGGGTTCCTAATCCCAAAAATGCGGCGCCATTAATACCAAAAACGCGGCCTCTTTAAGGCCAAAAACGCGGAAGGCGTTTTGTAGGCAATTAAGGAAATGACCATAGGTAATTAAGGAAGCCGAGGGCGGGACTGTCCGCCTCCGGTCCGCCTATGAGGGGCAGATTGGGGAGTATGACAGTCCATTTTTTCCGTATACAAACAAAACCTATCAGCGAGGCCATACAGCGGTCCCATTTTCGAACCTGATAAAGAGCTGGTAATGGCGTTCGGATCTTCGCTCAGCTCGGAAGCGGCAAAACGAGAAGAAAGTTATTGTAATTTATCTCCGGCGAGTAAAATTTGGCAAGTTCAGAACACCCTCCTCAAGCTGCAAAGCTGGTGGGAACTAATATCCAAGCGTAAACCAGACAACCTTATTTTCTCGGCGATTAAAATGGACGATGGCCAACATTTCGCCAACCCTTCTACCTACCATCCACCCTTCGCCATAACCTTAAAAGAGGAAATTCCCCACCTCTATGAAAAAGTTTTGCACCTGAACCCAGAGGCAACCTTTAGCCAAATTGTTCTCGAGGCTGGCAAGTTGATGTTTAAAAAAGAATCATCCCAGGCCAAGGAGGCATTCGAAGAAGGTTTTCTTCAGAGTCACAAGCTGCCGGGGCTACAAATCACCGAGCAGTCGGAACTTCACTATTAACGTGAAATGTGGGGCGATCCCGAGATCGTCCCACAACGCCGCAAACGAGCTATCCGTTCTCTATATCACTGATCAGCAAATCGGAGAGTCGAACCGCATATTTGACTTTGATCGAGCCCCCACCGAAGTATTCGGTGACCACCACCGTCGTATGTCCAGCTCCACTATCC
>JBOHUW010000193.1:0-4166 GCA_050734895.1 Candidatus Dormibacteraceae bacterium
GAGCAGTGTAAGCGGGGGCATCCAAGCCATCGCCATGTGAAGATGACCCGCAGCCACAGCAAACATGTACGGCGAGAAACCATAGAGCAGGCCACCCACAAATGCCGCCAGTCGACTGGCGACAAGCCGAGATATGGCCAGATACGCTGCCCAGGCTGAGAAGGCCAGCGAGAGAGTAAAGAGGAGATTAAAAGCCACTGGAGGGCCAAGTGTCAAATAGATCGGCGTTACCAACAATGCTGGTAGGTAGGTGGTTGGAGTCCACATTAGATTGATGCCAGTCTGGCTGTGCATATAGGTGCTGTAGAAAGGATTCAACCCGTGAGTCAGAGCGTAGCTCGGCCAACCCAACAACCAGAGGGTCTGAGAGGGATCTCCCGGCACTCCGATAGTTGAGTGTTGAGGATCGTGCCAAGCCGCCGAAAAAGCTAGAAAGGCCAATCCGACGTAGACCAGCAACGAAGCAAAAAAAGGGAGAAGAGAGGAGCGTAATCGGCCTGGATTATTCATTAGTGATCGTGATTATAAATGCTTTGCGTCTCTACTCTTGCTTGAGCTAGGGGTGTTAATCGGTCAGGGGATGACGACTGGCTAGCTCGGCTTTCCGTCGACGGTGGTATTCCAAGCTTTCGCCATCGAAGAGCCGCTGCAGTCTAGATAACCTGATCCGAGCCAGAGTTCCAAGAATCCGAAAGCCATCACTAAGCTGGATTTTCTTTCCCTCCTCCCGGCTCCGAGTGATATAGGTGATCGGGGTTTCATGAAAGCGATATCCCAACCGCACCACCTTGGCCATAATCTCGGTCTCCACCTCGAAGCCAGTGCTGGTCAAGTTGAGGCGCCGCCAGAGCTCACTGCGCATCACCTTATACCCGCTCAGAAGATCCGATAGGTAGCAGTTGAACAGCATGTTGGCCGAGGTGGTCAACCACTGGTTGCCCTTGACGAACCAGTAGCTGTAAGCGGTATGCGAGCCGAAGCCACGTACCCCATTGACAGCATCCGCCCGACCCTCGATCAGAGGTTCTAGAAGATGCGGATAATCGCGTGGGTCATACTCCAAATCGGCATCTTGGACCAAGGCAAAGGGGGCCTGCAAAGCCTCAATCGCCACCCGCAACGCCGCCCCCTTACCTTGGTTTGAGGGCTGATGGAAGACCCGCACCCGGGAATCCTTGGCGGCGATTCGATCCAGGATCTCTCCCGTCCGATCGGTCGAGCCGTCGTTGACCGCGATCACCTCCTGAACTTCCGGCCGTTCAAGAACATGACCGAGGATAATCTCGATCGTCGCTTCTTCGTTGTAAGCCGGCATCATCACCGAGAGCATCCGCTCTAACTCCTTCATCTACTCACCTTCACTTGTCCAACCTGCTTTCCCTGTTCCCGCTCCAACTCCATCACCAACGGATGAACCGCCGCGCTCATCTGCTGCTTGAAATGGAGCCTAGAGAAGCGGAAGCTGGTTTGCCGTGCTGTCCTACCCATACGCTCCCGTAGTAAGGGATCATTAATCAATTCTGTGGTTTTAGAGGTCAATTCCTCAAGAGTATTCCATAGATAACCGTCCACCCCGTCGGTGACCACTTCAATTTGACCACCCCGCCCAATCGCCACAGGCACGGTGCCATAGCCCATCGCCTCCGCTGTCGTCATGCCAAAGTGCTCCAAGTCAATCGGATTCTTACTAGCATTTACTCCATAACCGGCAGCGTGCCAGTAAATCGACGACTTAGCGTAGAGATTCTGAATCATCTCCAGGGAAGCGTCGACGTGTATATGTACTGGGTAACCCTCAGCGAGCTGGCAGACTTCCTCGAAGTAACGCACGTCGGCCGGGTGAGACCGATTAAGCGAGCCGGCCAGATGAAACTCCCAACCGGTGAGACCAGCATTACAGAGCTCCCGGAAAATTCGGAGCATTATCTCCTGACGCTTGGAATGGCCAGAGGGGAAGAATCGCCCGACCGAAAGAATAATCTGCTCCTTGGCGGCAAAATCAGGCTCCAGCGTGGGTACGTCAATCGGCGGGTTGACGACTAGAGAATTTCGCTTCCAATACTCTCTAGTCCACCCCCGGACATACTCCGACTGACAGATAACCTGTTGGAAGGAATCCTCCTCCCTCCCCAGTAATCGACGCTTGAGAAACTCATAGGGAAGCGTGTAGAGCCGATACAGTGGGGCAGCCCAACCCCATCGAGACGATTGATCCGCTCCCAATTCATAAGGGAATTGACAGAGAATCACTCCTCGCCGAGCCTGGGAGGCAGCCGGCATGACATAAACCATGGAGAGCAAAAGATCATAATCCCGGGTCCAGGTAACCGACCGATAACCCACATAAAGATCAGCATAACGACGGATCAGAGGGAATCGTCGAATCCATCGACTCAACTTATTGACTTGAAAGGAACCAGTATTAAATTTGATCCCGCTGAAATCCAGCCCTAACATCCGCTCGTATCGCTTCCGATCGACCGGAAGCGGGCTGACGATTTCCACCTGGTGCTGAGGGTAGGCATCGCGCAGAGCCTCCGCCGCTACTCCCAGGTACTTTTCACCGCCCCCGATCGCGCTCCCAAAGAAGGGAGAATAGAGTCCGATTCTCATCCTTGAGCCCTCGCATTCCATTGCTCTCGGGGATAAAACCAGCGCGTGATTTCGGCATCTCTAAGCCGCCTCGAATGGCGGATTCGACGCCGTTTGGCGAGCATCTCAGGTAGGTGTCGGAGGAGTGAGCCAAGCACCCGAAGCTGAATTCGAGCCCGCGATTCGCCCGATGAGGATCCCCCACCCGCGCCTCGACCGCTCCGGCGGAGCACCGCTCGGGCAGTGTAGGCGAGAGATAGAAAGCCGAAGCGGGCGAAGGATTTGAAGACAAAGCCGAAAGAAGCGTTCTTGAGGATCATGAACAGCCGGTTGCGATCAACGTGGAAGATGAAGAAGGGAGACCACTCCTCCGAGGTTCCGGTATGAACATGGGCAACCACCGCCTTGGGCTCATAGACGATACGCCAACCACCGAGCCGCATTCGCCAGCTGAGGTCAGTGTCCTCATAGTAGGCAAAGAAGGTGTCGTCAAACATCCCCACCTCATCCAGCATCGCTCGGCGATAAAGCACCCCACAACCGCAACCGGCAAAGACTTCCTCCTGCTGATCGTATTGACCGGTATCTGCTTCGCCGAAACCCCGGTCTCCCCCACTGCCATCCGTAAGCACCAGACTGCCCGCATTCTGAATAACGTGCGGTCGATCCATGAAAACCAGTTTGGAGGTGACAGCTCCAATCTCCGGATTCGATTCGGCGCAATCGACCAGCGCCTGCAGCCAACCGGGACGAACCGCGGTGTCGTTGTTGACCAACACCATATATTCCGAATTCGACTCCCGCATCCCCAGGTTGTTGCCTCCGGCAAAGCCCAGATTGACCCCCGATTCGATGATTCGGACCTCGGACCAGTGCTGCCGGAGATGAACCACCGACTCGTCGTGGGAGCCATTATCCACCACCACCACCTCGAATCCCCCTACCAGCTCCTGCTCCAACAAGGCCTTCATACATGTATCGAGATAACGAAGGCCGTTGTAGTTACAGATGATCACCGAGGCCTTGCGCCGCTCAGGCAAGATTTTCTCTCCTCTCTTCCGGCTCATGCCCATCGACCTGCTCCAGATAGGCCTCGATAACCTCCCTCGGTTTACCTAACTGGCGCAGATCACCTTGTTCGATCCAGGCCACCTGGCTGCACAACTCTTGCATCATACTCATGCTGTGGCTGACCATGACAATCGTGCCGCCTCGATTCTGGAAGCTGCGCAGCCAGCCGAAACACTTTCGCTGAAAGCTCTCGTCTCCAACCGCTAAAATTTCGTCGATCAGCAGGACCTCCGGATAAACATGAATCGCCACCGAAAAGCCAAGGCGCATATACATCCCCGAAGAGTAGGTGCGCACCGGGACGTCGATAAAATCCTCTAACTCGGCGAAGGCAACTATATCGTCGAACTTGGCCTTGGTCTCGGCTCGGGAGAGACCGAGCAAGGAGGCGTTGAGGTATATATTCTCGCGCCCGGTGTACTCCATCTGGAAGCCGGCTCCCAATTCAATCAGCGCCGAGAGCCGGCCGTTAATATGAACTTCGCCTCGATCCGGGGTAAGGA
>JBOHUW010000194.1:0-4162 GCA_050734895.1 Candidatus Dormibacteraceae bacterium
GTTTTTCGGCCGAAGCCGGCCAATTACGTAGGGTTTTTCGGCCGAAGCCGGCCAATTACGTAGGGTTTTTCGGCCGAAGCCGGCCAATTATGTAGGAACGAAAATAGAAAGCTCATGCTAATCCGTAGAGGAAGTGAACCAACGTTTCAATTCCTCGGTGATAGTGCTCCAAACTTAAGTGCTCATTCGGAGCGTGCATTCCGCAGTCGGCCTGAATCAGGCCGCTGCATACTACCTGACCTCCCACTTGATCAAGGAAGTCCAGCATCACCGGAATTGAACCTCCACAGCGGTTGGAGAACGCCCGAACACCGAAGGAAGCCTGAAAAGCATCAGCCAGCGCGGTGGCCGCCCGACTCTGCCAATCCAGCAGCACTGGTTTGCTCTGGCCCATAACCTTAACCCCGACCTGAACTCCAGGGGTGGTCAGGTCCTGAACATAGATGGCCAGAGCTTTGGCAATGCGATCCGGATCCTGATCTGGAACCAAGCGCATCGAGAGTTTGGCCCTAGCCCAAGCCGGAATCACCGTCTTCTGTCCTTCTCCGGTGAATCCACCAATAAGACCGTGGACGTCAAGGGTCGGTCGAGACCACATTCGCTCTACCGGCGCGAAGTCCACTTCACCCTCTAACGCGCTAGCCTGCATCCGCCTCCGGATCGACTCAGCATAAGCCTCCGAGCGATCCCACTTTGATGCCTCCTCGCTGCTGGGTGGACGGACATCATCATAAAAGCTGGGAATTGTAATTACCCCATCTCGTCCCTTTAAATCAGCCAACACCCGGGCCAAGGTGTTGCAAGGGTTGGGAGCAACTCCGCCGAAGAAACCAGAATGAAGGTCGATCGCCGCGCCTGTCGCCTCCAGCTCGACATAGAGCCTACCGCGTAACCCGCTAGTCAAGCTAGGTCGGTTCTCACCCTCAAAAAGGCTGTCCCAAACCAGAGTGTAATCGGAGTGCAATTGGTCGGCCCGCTCCTGGAGATAGCGGGGCAGAGCCGAGCCGGCAATCTCCTCCTCCCCCTCCATCAGGAAACGGAGATTAATCGGCGATCCGGAGACGATCACGTATCCAGCCGCCCGCAGCGCCGCCATATGATTGCCCTTGTTATCAGCACAACCGCGGGCGTAGACCATCCCGTCTCTGATTACTGGCTCGAAGGGATGACTCTCCCACTCTTCAAGCGGATCGGGGGGCTGGACATCGTAGTGGCCATAGATGGTCAGGGTAGGAGCATCCTCGCCGGCCCCCCGCCAATCTGCCTGCAACACCGGATGGGTGCCTCCCTCAACATCGGTAATCTGGACGGTAAAACCGAGGGCGCGCAGCCGATCGGCCAACCAATCACAGTTCCGCCGTACATCTGCCCGATGCTCAGGTAGGGTGCTGATGCTGGGGATACACAACTCCTCCAATAGCTCCTGCTCCGACTGCTCACGACCCGCTTGGGCCAACTCCAACGCCTTAGCCAAACTCATGCTGAAAAGTCTATCTACTCCACTAGCCTCACCGTAGGCTACCTCTGTTCCTATTCGACCGGCATGTGCTCCTCTGGCTCACAATGATTAAGCAAGCAATGGAAATCACCTCAACCTCTTCGCTAGCGGCCTTCGAAGCCGGTCTACCCTGGCCGCTCGACCCCTATCAGCGAGAGGCGATCGAGAAGCTAGAGGCAACTCGGGGGGTGTTGGTCTGCGCTCCCACCTCCAGCGGAAAGACGGTGATTGCCGAATACTGCAACGCCCAGGCCCTCATCCAGGACCAGCAGGTCATCTACACCACCCCACTGAAGGCCCTGAGCAACCAGAAGTATCGCGACTTCTGCCTCCAATATGGTGAACAGAAGGTGGGGTTGATCACCGGAGAGAACACCATCAACCCACATGCCCCGGTGGTGGTGATGACCACCGAAATCCTGCGCAATGTTCTTTATGAGGATCTTCCCCGGCTCAACCAGGTCGGCTACGTGATACTCGACGAGGTCCACTACATCGATGATCAGCCGCGCGGCTCGGTGTGGGAGGAGGTGATCATCCAGGCCCCTGAGCACATCAAGTTCGTCGGGCTTTCGGCAACGATCGGTAACTATCCGGAGCTGGCCAGCTGGATGGCCGAAAATCGGGGACCGATCGGGGTCGTTTTCCACGCCCAACGCCCGGTCGAACTGACCTTTCACTTGGGCCTACGCAACGCCTTCTACCCTCTCTTCTCGGCCGATCGAAAAATTGACTCGCAAACCTGGGAGAAAGCCCTGGCTCTGGAAGATTCGAACGCTGGAGTCAGGTTCAATCATCGTCGGCCGAGCAATGAAATGCTCGAAGTCGTGGCCGAGCTGGAACGGCAGCGGATGCTCCCCGCCATCTACTTCATCTTCTCCCGTCGCGGCTGCCGCGAAGCGCTGCAGCGCTGTACCTATCACTCGGTAGATCTGACCACCCCAGAGGAGAAGGCCGCGATCGAGACCGCGGTAGCTCGCCATCTCGCTCGACTGGATGATCCCGGAGAAGCCGGGATGTTTCGCCGAATGATTGACGGGGCAATGCTCACCCGAGGAGTTTCGATCCACCACGCCGGTCTCCTCCCCTACCACAAGGAGTTGGTCGAAGATCTCTTTCAGGCTGGCCTGCTCAAGCTGGTCTTCGCTACCGAGACTCTCTCTTTGGGCATCAACATGCCGGCCCGGGCAGTTGTCATCTCCTCCTTTACCAAGTTCGACGGCGTCGACTTCAATCCTCTAACCACCGGCGAGCTGACCCAGCTGATGGGGCGCGCCGGCCGCCGAGGGATTGATGTTCACGGCCACGGCATCATCCTCAAAGAGGCCGATGTCCAGATCGAAACAATTTATGAGGTAGCGATGGGCCCGGCGCCAACCATTAACTCCAAGTTTCTGCCCAACTATAATATGGCCCTCAACCTGCTCCGCCGCCACACTCCGGAGCAGGCCGAAGGGTTGATCGTTCGCTCCTTCGGTCAGTTCCAGCGCCATTCTGCCCTGGAGAAAAGTTCGCGGCAGCTGCTGGAGCAGAAAAAGCGTCACCAAAAGCTCAGTCAGCGGTGGCACTGTAAGCGCTGCTCCCTGGAAGACGTCGCCGAATACTTCAGCCTTGAAGAGCGACTGCGGGGGTTACGCATCGACGCCCGCCGACTCCGAAGTGAGTTAGGCTCAAACTCCCGTCCGCGACATGGGGCTCACCGGCGCCCCAAGGCCGAGGGGCTGGTCGGCCGCCAGTTGAAGCGAATCGAGGCCGAGCGCAAGCGCCTGCTCAGTGGACAACGAAAAATCAAGGCGCTGCGCTGCCCTGACTTCACCTCTCACCTGTCCGACTACCGTGAGGGTCAACAGCTGGAGCGGGAGATTCGTGCCACCGAGCGGGCAGTGGCCGAGCAGCGCGGCGGCTACGCCCGCCAACTCCACCAACTCTGTCAGTTACTTGGCAACACTGGGTTTCTGGCCGGTGACCAGCCCACCGAGAAGGGGATGTTGGCGGCTCGTATCTACGGCGAGAACGCGATCGTCGTCGTCGAGGCGCTCTGGCAGGGGTGGTTTGATCGGCTCACTCCACCTGAGCTGTGCGCCGTGCTCTGCACCCTAACTGCCGATGATCGCGGACGTGAGCGAGGACCAAGGAATCCCAGGCATCTGCCCACTCCGGCCGTCGTCGAGGCCCTCCAACAAGTCAGTGGGCTGCACCGACACTTCCTCGAACTAGAGCGAGAGGGGGGCGAGATCACTCTCAAACCACTCGCCTTCGATCACCTCGACTTCGCCTACCGCTGGGCCTCAGGCGAGGCGATAGACTCCATTCCGCTCCTGCCTCACGTTGATATCGGAGACGCCATCAAGACCATGAAGGGACTCTACTCCATGCTCCGACAGCTCGAGTTTGCCCTCCGTTCGATCGATCTACCTCTGCGCTCAACCCTCCATAAGGCCCTCGACAGCGTGGAGCGAGAAGTCATCAAACGGACGTAAGGGAATCAATCGGAGAGATAGGCCTCCACTACCTGGGTGGCGGCTAGAGTTGGATTCGACCAGGGGCTGGATTCGACCGGAGCCGCCGGAGAGGAGGCGAAAAGGCGAACCAGAAGATGACGATGATCGCTCAACAGGTCTCGATTTCGCTGATAGCGTAAGTTGGCTCGCACACAGTGTTCCC
>JBOHUW010000195.1:0-4129 GCA_050734895.1 Candidatus Dormibacteraceae bacterium
TGAATAGCAGGCGAGTCGGGATGCTGCGCCGTGAAACCCCGCAGTAGAAAATTCCAAAAAATATTCCACGCTAGGATGATAGCGCCAAGCTCAAAGAACGTGATGAAACCCGCAATCATATTGTCACCTCCCCCCGATGGTTACTTGCGTCCGAGCGAAATACTCCCCGTTATCAGCCGATAACAGCCATTGGCGCCGCTGCAAGGTCGACACGATAGGGAAAGCGTCTTTGTTCATTCCTCCGATTTCAAGGAGTCGCTTCTGTCGTTGTTCATCACGGAGGCGACCGATCCATGCAAACGACGCCTGATCGTAGAAGGTGCGAGGTACCCAGGCTGGTGACTGTGTCCCAGCAATAATAGGTAGGTGTTTGTTTCGACCTTTACGATAGATTCGGTCGATGTACGGTGCAAGATTAAAGTTCGGAGGTTTCGGATCCGTGAGGTCACGTATCTCATCGAGTACCAGCACCCAATTACCGCCATCAGTTTCGTAGATGCGCTTGAGCGCACGATAAACCTGTAGACGTCCTTTGATAGGGTCATCATCGACAACCAATCGGTACCAGTGCTCGCGCCGCTCTCGTCGAGGTTTATGTCCAAGGGACTGATACCATGTCCGTTGTGGTATCTCCGTAACCGGTTTAGCCCCGCACGAATTAATGACCGCATCGTCGCCCTTAGTGTCGACTAGTAAGACTCGACTGTAGTTACATAGCGATAGGAGCCCGTTAACAATAAGGAAAGATTTTCCGCTTCCTGTCAATCCGATAACAGAATGATGGGGGGTGTTCTCTGGGTCCCACATGGTGTTGAGAGTGTGACGCACGTTAGGCCACGGCACCCACGGGTACAAGGGCGACTCCGTGAGTGCCGTGGCAATGACACGCGTCATCTGATCATCCCGCTACTTTATACCCTGGAGGATAACCAGGAGGCGCCATATGATATATGGGGGATTGCGCCTGTTGGTCGGTATACCACTCTGGGTGCGTCTGTCGGGTCAGAGCGCTGAGACCCGTGACGCCCGCGACAGGATGTTCAGGTGAAATGCGACGCGTATCAAGCATGAGAGCGATAAGAATCATCATAAACGTTTGGGCCACTGTCGCTGCGGGACCGATCTGCGCGGCCTTCTGTAGTCCCGCATAGAACTTAGGATACTGCGACGCGATAGTGACAAATGCTTTTATCGTCCTTTCACCCTCCGCTGCCATTACCGTGGCAACGGTAGGACATGGCGGGGCGATAAGCGCAGCGGCGCTCGCCCATGGTGCTAGTAGTTCCTCGACCAGCTTAGCCTGCGACGGCGCTCTTGGGCCGGTTTTACGCGGCTGGCCGGCGTCGGACCGTCGTTTCCGTCCTTTGGCCTCTTGCGCTTCAGAGTCGCTATCGGGGGCGCCCCGGCTGAAAGTCGCCTCTAAAGAAGCAAGCTCAGCCTCTTCGTCGGCTGTTGCCACGGCTACTTACCGAAGATCGTAGCGAGAAAATCGGGTTTACTCTTGGGTGGCGCAGCTTCCCGTTCCGCAATGACTTCAAGAATGACTTCCTTGATGAGTCCTTTGGCATCGTTGCGAGCTTGCGTTGCGTCGTCAATGGGGGGAGCAGGAGGTGGTGTCGAGTCAGCCATTGTTATTCATCCCCTTGCGCATGAATGGGGGCATGGAAGCGTAGAACTGTTGGATCTGCTCACAGACCCAATTCGTTTGCGCTGCCATTGCGGAGGTAAGCGAGAACAGCGCGGCAATCTGTGCGTGTAGCGTCTCGATAGTGACCGCTGTAGAGGCAGGGATACCCGGCGCTGCGGCGGGATTAACGACGTCGGGACTCCCCTGCTCCGTCGTCACTTACTGTTATCGCCCTTCTCAGTATCGTCCACAATGGACAGTCGCTTAGCGTTGCCCTCGACCTCTGGTGCCGCAACCGACCCGGCGCCCTGGTACTCCTGCTCAGCGGCGGTGATCTTCTCGTGCGCGTCGAGCTTCGCCTGCTCAGTTCGCCACGGCGCATGGTCGATGAGCTGGTGTAATACGTCGAACATGATCGTTCCTCCCCCCCGGTTGATCACCGGGAGTTGCGCGGTCGCCCGGACATGGTCTACAGTGGCCTAGACCGCACCTGCGGCCGGTGATCAGTCCACTGTGACCGGTGCCTCTGATCATACCACCCTCCCATCACGCACGGTCACGCACTGCCCTACCCCTGCACAAGGTAGCGCTTTACCTTCCTGCACCGGTCGCGCTTTTCGTGACTGTGGGAAATGAGTTTCCCATGGTTAAGTCCGCTAATACCCCTGCCGCTGTCATCGACGCCGAAATCGTGGACCAGCCCGCCGCTATCGAACCGCAATCTCAGAGGTTCGAGGTGGACTATTCGCAGGTTGACGCGCAGATCCTCTCCTATGAGGAGCAGATTCAGCTTCCCGGCTTCATGGTTCGGGGCGCTACCGTCGTTGATAAAGGTTGGCTATTGGGTGTCCCGCACGTTGTCACTAGCGCTACCTTCTGGACGCCTGCCGCTGCTAAGAATGAGAGCGGTTTGCGTATGGGCATGGTCAGTCTGGAAGCAACCGTCGCAAACGCGGATGTACTCCAGCGGCAGATCAGCCGTAAAAGGGTCATTGAGCGTAATGGCTCTGATGTTCGTGTTGTGTCGGAGCTGGAGGAGTTGGGCTTTTTCCCCGGTGAACGAATCGTTTACAATGATGAGTCCACGGGGATTCGCCGGACCGTAGTGGACTGGCTGATCGAATGTAACCTCATCACGATCCCAAAGACGCCGAAGAATTACACCGGTAACCCTAAGGATATGCCGTGGCCTCTGTGGGATAGTTTCGCCGAATCTGCTGAGCAAGGGGAGGCACTAGTCCCTCGCTTCACGAGGATGCCGTCCGGTAATCCGTTCATCATTCACGCGGCGCGAGGTCTACGCGTCTCGTCCTACACCAACGATTACACAGAGGAGGGCCTAACCTATTACTTCGCTTAACAAATAAGTAAGGCCCCGGTCTGCCGGTCCCGTCATCAAGCTGACGCCCATCGACAGCCGGGGCCTTGCGGCCCTCCGGCGACCCCTGCACAAGGCGCCGGAGGGAACTCCCATCAGGTACCGCTAGGAAAGAGTAGCACACACCATGAGTGCACCGCTACCAGACCGGTTAGCCGCCGCATTGCGCGCGCTGGGAGCGCAGATGGGCGGTACGCTACCGAATGAGCTGGACCTCGGTCACCTTCGGGACGTTGAGCGGTGGTTAGGTACCTCCCGTCCTCTCGCAGACTACGCACCTCGAACACGTCGCAGATACCTCAAGGCAGCGCGAGAGGGAGTACGACAACCCAATAAAGCGGAGTACCAACGGCGGAAAGCTCGAACCGCGGAACAGTACGGCGGTATTACCCCCAGTCAGCTCACGCGCCTCCGTGCCATGGCGCGGGAGAATGAGAAGATGCTGCGTCGCGACCCACAGAACAGTGACCTAGACTTTACCGATGAGTTTCTGCAAGGTGCTGTCACCTCGTACGGGTATGATTTCATGGTGGAAGTGATGAAAGAGCAGCGGGACAGTATTAAACAGCGCGAGCTACAAGAGGATAAATCCCACGGACCGCACCATATCGGGAATCTACGGTATCAAATGCGTGGTGAACGTGAGTCCCGCCTCTCTAGGATGCGGCAGAAGGGCTTCGCTACTACTGACATTCTCTACTACTACCATGGGCGGACCGAATGAGCGACTGTGAAGATTGGGATCTGGATTGTACAACTGTTCCTTACACGGGTCGGAAAGGGGCGAAGTCACGTGCCCCTTTTGCGGGTGTCGATGGGGAGGGCGGGGACTACTACAGCAATGGTGGGCACGAGTATCTACTGTTACGTGCGGGAGAGCGGGTACTCGAAACGGGTGCGCCACTCACGTTAGTGGAGTGCCTGACGTTCCTAGCGGACCTGCCCAAAGGTATAGTCTACGTTGCCTTCTTTTTCGACTATGACGTTACAATGATGCTCCGCTCCATGCCAGAGGAACGATTGAAGCGACTGTTAGATCCATCTGCGCGACGAAAGAATCCGTGCAGCCCAGCATACCCCATTGATTACGGCGATTTCCAGATAGATTACATGCCGCATAAAGA
>JBOHUW010000196.1:0-4129 GCA_050734895.1 Candidatus Dormibacteraceae bacterium
GCCAAGCTTTGCCCTGGACAATCAGATCCTCTAATATGCCGCTTGGGCGAGACGGTACGATTTTTACCCCCAAGGAATTTCCGTGTTCAGTGATCTCGATGGAGTTGCCTGCTGCTACCCATCTCACGGTTTCGCTTAAGTTCTCGCGTAGTTTGCGTGCTCCGATCTGCATCATGAGTACTCATGATGCAGATCGGAGAAGTTCCAGCTTTGGATTGTCAGTAGGGTAATAATCGCACTGATATTGAAGCATAGGTAGTAGGTTCGTATTTCCGTCTCCGGATATCGCCAGGATTTGATGACGAAGTGCTGATCAAGCATGTCTGAGCCTGAGCATATACCTGCTTTCTACATCTGTTCCAAGCGGGGTCCGATGCGGTGTCGTCGTCGGCGGGTTTGCCCTTGAGCAGGCTCTAAATAGCCTGCCTCTACCAGCCGGCGGAGATCACCGCTCGCCCGTTGTGGGGCTCGTCCGGAGATTTCGCGGTACTGGCTAGGCTGAATCGTACGGTTGACCCAGGTAAAGGCCAGCGGATCCACGGCTCTAGGCGGGAGTTGGCCTTCGGATGCCTCTGCTTTGAGTTCCGATACCATGGCGATGAAGCGGTGCAAACGTTGGAGGGTGTGGGTGGCAGCTTGGGCCAACGCCCCGAGAAAGTAGCCCACGAAGGCGGTTGCGTCGTATCCCCGTTGGTAATGCTGCCCGGCTGAACCTCGAATCGCCGCGAAGTAGGGCAGGCGATTCCGATCCAGCTGGGCGTCGAGCGAGACAAGTCCTTGAAAATCATAGCCTTGCTGCTGGAGGAGAAACCGCACCAAAGCTCGAGAGGTGCGGCCGTTTCCGTCATAGAAGGGATGGATAGCCACCAGTTCGAGATGAGCAAGTCCCGCCGCTATCGGGGCCGGATGATTATCGCAACCACTCCGCAGCCAAGCTCCGAAACGATGCATCAGGTCAGGGACATCCCCTGAAGGGGGAGTGCTGAAGATCAGATTGCCTTCCCCGTCAATTATCCGATTTTCGCCCTTCCGATACTCTCCAGGAGCCAGCAGTGGATTGATGTCCTGCAGGACCCGCCGGTGAATTTCTCGAATCAAAGCCTCATCGGCAGCTACCAGAGTCTGGTTTGCCAGTTCGTCTACCAGTTGCATTGCTTCTCTGGTCCAGAGAACTTCCAGCGCCTCACGGCGGGAATAACCGGCCGGTCCATAGACCAACACTTCGTCCACCTCCTCGTCGCTCAGAGTATTACCTTCGATGTGGGTGGTGCCATGAACGCTTCGGACCCATGCTCGACGCTGAAACCACTGCTTATGGAGTGCCTCCAAGGGCAGTTCGACGAGGATCCGGCTGAGCAGATTAACTAATTCCAGGCGCTCGCGCAGGGTATCGACTTTGAGAATGTACTCCATAGTGGAAGAATCACTTGAATTCTACCGCTTTCCGGAATAAACGACTTCGATTATCGGGAGCTTTTGGCTGATTGGGAATTCTAGGCATTGGATTTCGGGTCAGTTGGGCCCCGAGGCGGAACTGACAGAGGACGAAGAGCAGCCCGAAAACAGCCAAAATGTAGGAGTATGGTTGGGCACGTAATTGGTTGAAATAGACTCCCAACTTTTCACCTTCTTCCTCCGCTATACTCACCCCATCAACCTATTTACCTATCAACCTGGCTTTTATCCCCGCTCCGAGCGAGTGGTCACCGCGACCCGTGGTTTTGACCGCGGACGAGTCGAAGCGGCGGCAGTTGATGCGGCCTTCAATGAGGATTTGTCCGCCTTGGTTCAAATCCAGCAGAAGGCCGGGTTAGACTTTTTCTCTGACGGTCTGCTCGGTTGGCAGGACATCTTCCGTCCCCTGGTGGCGGTGACCGAAGGGCTGGAATCGGGCGGCATTGTGCGTTGGTTCGATAACAACACCTTCTATCGCGTGCCGGAGGTGCATGGTCCGATCTCCATCACCAAGTCATTGGACGCGCTTCTGCCCGGCGGTTCGGTTCCGGCGCCGAGGGTGGCCACCCTTCCCTCGCCTTATACCTTCTCCCGGGTGGTATCGGTGGCGAGCGATCGGAATGCGTTGATGTTGGAGTTGGCCCGAGAGGTGCTGGCTCCGGCGGCGCGGGCGCTGGTCGGTGCCGGCTGCTCCCTGGTTCATCTCCAGGAGCCGCAGCTCACTGCCCGGGGTATCGAGGCCCAGGATTGGGCTCCGCTGGAGCGTGCCCTGGCCACGATCTCCGAGGGATTGGGAGCGGAGGTGGTTCTGCACACCTACTTCGGTGATGCTGCCCCCTTCATCAACCAACTGCGCCAGCTGCCGGTTCATGCCCTGGGGGTGGATATGGTGGAGACCGATGTGGTGGCCCTGGGGAGGAATTGGCAGATCGGCTTGGTCGCCGGCTGTCTCGATGGTCGCCGCTCCTTGGTTGAACCGTTGGAGGAGACAGTCGAGTTGATTAAGTTCCTGGGGGAGACGATTAATCCGCCTACTCTCTATCTCTCCTCCAACTGTGATTTGGAATACCTCTCGCCTGAGGTGGCCGAGCAGAAGGTGCTGCGGCTTGGTGAGGTGGCCGAGCAGATTCGGCAGGTGGTGAGAGTATGAGCATGAAGCCACTGCTTACCCATGAGGTCGGTTCGCTGGCCAAGCCGGGCTGGCGGGTCAAGGGATACGCCGGGAAATCGTTGAATGAAGCCGATTTGGCCGAAGCGCGGGAGTGGGGCGAGCGGCTTTCGGTACCCGATTACTCGCAGCTGCTTGATCTCCTGCGGCAGGCCCCGCTGACCAGGACACAGCGATCAGAGCTGCAGCGTTGGTCGAGCCTCTACGCCCTGCGGCTGCTGGAGTCGGCCGGATTGGACGTGGTCTATGACGGAGAGCAGCAGCGGAGCGAGATGTACGATTGGTCGGTTAGCCACGCCAACGGGTTTGAGCGGCGGGGCAGTGTCCGGGCCTTCGATAATAAGTACTACTCCAAGGCGGCGGTGGTCGGGCCAGTCTCGGTTCGCGAACCCTTCCATAACGACGAGTTCTCTTCTCTTCACTCGGTGGCCAAAGCTGATCTGAAGGTGCCGATTACCGGGGCCTACACTATCGCTGATTGGTCGTTTGATGAGTATTACGACCAAGATTTCGCCCTCCTCAGTTCGCTCGTGGAGCGCCGCTCCAAGCAGCGCTCGGCGCGACGGCAGTTAGTTTTGGATATTGCCCAGAACCTGATTCGGCCTAACTTGACCGAGCTGATCGGCTTGGGCGCGAGATGGTTGCAGATCGATGAACCGGGCGGCTCGACCGAACCGGACGAATTGGAGCTCTTTGTCGAGAGCTTCAATGTCAGCGTGGAGGGGTTGGATGCGGTATTCTCCACCCATCTCTGTTTCTCCGATTACAATCTCTTCTTTCCGGCGGTGGAGAAGATGTCCGGCTGCCGGCAGTATGCGGTCGGCTTCGCCAACGACGACAGTCGGGAGTTGGGTCGCTCCGAGGCGGCTCGGCCCGGCTATCGGGTGATCAAGAAGTTCCGCGATTTGGAGTACAAGCCAACCCTCGGCTTGGGGGTGCTCGACATTCACTCCGACTTCATCGAGTCGCCGGAGTTGGTCCGCGATCGGGTGCTCTACGCAGTCGATCTCTTCGGAGATCCGAACCGGATCCAGGTTACTCCCGACTGCGGCCTGCGTACCCGCTCCTGGGAGGTCTCCTATGCCAAGCTGCGGAATATGGTGGCCGGAGTCGAACTCGCCCGTCGCGAACTCGGCTTGTAAATTAAGGCTCAGCAACTTTTTTTGTTATAACTCGGTATAATCTGAGTGGTAATGGATACTCGTCGAGTAGTTAAAGTTGGCAATTCACTGGCAGTGACCCTCCCGGTCGAAGTACTTCAGGATACTGGCCTTGGAGGGGGGGATTTGGTCAATGTGAAGGTAGTGGGAGCTCATATCGAAATTGAGCCAAGCGGTTATTCGTTGGCTGCGCTTGCAGAAAAATGGACCCCCATAGGAGAGAATGTTAGTAATGCGCAGGTGGTAGCTGCAATTCGTAAGGATCGAGACCAACATTGATAGTTGTCGACGCTAGCGTAATTCTTAATTTTTTGCGACAAACCCTGAGTGCCGATCAGCGTAAGTT
>JBOHUW010000197.1:0-4126 GCA_050734895.1 Candidatus Dormibacteraceae bacterium
GATAAAACCATCGATTCGTCCCAAGACCTACGCCTCATACGAAGGCACAGTCCGACTGCATCTCCTTCCGGCCCTCGGTAGGATCAATCTGCGCAATCTGTCATTGGTGGAGATTCAGAACCTACTAACGACGAAAACAAAGGCAGGATTGGCGCCACGGTCGGTTCGGTATATTCTCTTGGTTCTCCGGATTGCATTGGGACAGGCGGAGCGTTGGGACATGCTAAGTCGCAATATGGCCAAGCTTGTAGATGGGCCCCGTGTGCCGCATCGTGATGTTCCTGTATTGACACCTGAACAGAGTCGGACAATGCTGAGTGCGGCTCAGGGTGATCGATTTGAGGCGGCCTACACGCTCGCGCTTGGGCTGGGCTTACGGCGAGGGGAGGTGCTGGGTCTGAGATGGGAAGACCTGAATCTTGAAAGCGGTCGCTTATCTGTAGGTGGGGCGCTTCAGCGAATTCCAGGAGAGGGCCTGCTACGCGTGGAGACCAAGACGACTCGGAGTCGGCGGGTGATCACATTACCGAAAGTGTGCATATCAACGCTCCGAGTTCATCGTATTCGCCAGATTCAGAACAAATTAGCAGCCGGATTGCAGTGGGTGGAAACTGGTTATATCTTTACAACCGAGCGTGGTACGCCGGTGGATGGTGAAGTTGTCACTCGCAGCCTTCAGCGGTTATTGCTACGAGCAGGGCTGCCTAGGCTAAAATTCCATGATTTGCGACATGGTGCAGCTAGCCTGTTACTTGCTGAAGGGGTAGCCGCACGTGTTGTTATGGACGTTCTCGGTCACTCCCAGATCAGCACTACGCAGAACATTTACCAGCACGTGATGCCATCATTGGTAGACGATGCTGCGGCTGCTATCGATCGGGCGTTAGGAGGATGCTAATTAACCTGCCGCAGGGATTGGGGGTCAGATTGGGGGTCAAGCTACTAATTTTGGTTAAGTAGGTGAGCGGTCAGGCACAATACGTAGTGCCTGACCGCCTCTTTCAATCTAAATAAGTGGTGGACCCGAGGGGATTCGAACCCCTGGCCTTCTGAATGCCATTCAGACGCGCTTCCAACTGCGCCACGGGCCCAGATGATTGATTCAGCCACTTAGCATACCCAACTGAGCCTTTGTTCAGCGGGGAGGGGCGCTTTGATCATCTCCTCCAACAGGCTGTCGCAATCCTGGGTTAGGGGTAGAAGTGGGGATGGGAGAAAAAGTTGGTGTCGGAGTGAAAGCTGGGGGGAGGAGAGGAGGCGAGATAGGAGTTGGGGTTGGAGTCGGGGTCGGAGATGGTGTTGGGCTAGGCGAAGGAGTTGGGCTGGGAGTCAAGGCAAGCGGCTGATTAAGCGGACAGGAACCGTTCCAGCAAAGGCTTAACAGGTGATCCCCGCCATCAAGATCCTGGGGAATTTTAACCGAGAGCACCACATCTCCGTTGGCATTGGCATTGAAAACCGCAATTTGTCGAGGGGTACTCTGAATCTGTACCGTACCCAGCTGGTTGGCGGGCAGGTGGTAGGCAGTAATAACTACCGAGTCTCCGGGCTTGGCTTCACTGTTAGACAGGCTCATGCTGGGATTATTTGAATGAGGCCACATCGACCAGATAGCTATCCCTACAGCAATCAGGGCAAGGATTGCCAGAACCGCTGCGATTATCCAAGGCCAGTGATTGTGGCTGGGGACCGAAGGAACAATTGGAGGCTCCAGCCTTGAGGGAGATGGCCGTCTCAAATCCTGGCTAACTGCCAGCATCAGCTCCTGCACAAACTGGTCGCAGCTTGGCCAACCACTTCCTGGACCTACGGCTAACCCGCGCGAGAAAACAGCGTCAGTTGCCGACCCCAATTCAGGATTGAGCTCCGAGGCGCGCTGGAGATTTCGCCCTCGTCCGGGTTCCGAACCCGTCAGAAGTTGGTAAGCCAAACCAACCAGAAGGTGCCGATCATGATCCGCGGTATACAGATTTGAATCTTCGCTGAGCGCTGCCTTGATACCGCCATCGGCCAAATAAGCCTGGCCGCTGGAATTCAAAATCACACTGCTGGGAGTCAAAACCCCCTGTACCAAATCATTTTGGTGAAGAAAGTCGATTGTCGCGGCAAGTTCCTCTAAGATACGGAGCGGAGCTTCCCCCTGCGGGGGATCATTCTGCAAACGCTCTCCCAGCGAAGTTCCCCGAACACTATCTGTAACCAGGTAGAAGATCCCATCCTGATCGCCGAAGTTAAGTACCGAAAGGAGGTGGGGATGGCGGAGATGAACCAGCCGTTCACCGATGAGGCGCATACCCTCCTGCTGATTGGAATCTTGGAGGACTCCATCTACCACTCGCAGCTCTACCGTGCGCTGAGCAGTGGTGTCGTAGGCCTGGAACACCGGCCCCAAAGGTCCTCTATCCAACAAATACTGGATGGCGTACTGATTGACCGTGCTTCCCGGCTTCAAGGGCAACTCATTCTCCATGCCAGATCTCCATAAAAGTGGGCAGTTTCAGCATCTCTGAAAATACATTATCCGCTTTAGAGGGTGGGTCAATGCGGCTGCGTGATCATCCTTCCGCTGCCGAGGGATGAGTTTACTGGGCTTCACCCAAACTCCGTTGAGATATTCCCGAACTAGCTATTAACCAGCGGAGATAAGAACGGCTGTAATGGTGAAGGATTTCTTCCTAGAATGACGAATCAGGACGGCATTCTTCACTGATCAGCGGCGCTCGGTTGAGCTTTTCACGGAGGCTGCGCCAGTGCGGCATGAAGTAGTTCATCAGGTCATAGAAGCGCCGGTTATGGTTGCGTTCCAGCAGGTGCACCAGTTCGTGCACGACAACGTATTCCAGACACTCGGGGGCCTTTTGGGACAACTCAAGATTGAGCCAAATCCGCGCTCGGTTGATGTTGCAAGTGCCCCATCTCGTCTTCATTTGGCGGATCCTCCAACTGGGCTCGGCGATGCCGAGAAGGGGAGACCATTTGCCGACCAGGCCGGGGATGGTGGCTTTCAGCTCATCGCGGTACCACTCCGTCAGGCGTTTCTCTCGTGCCTCACGATCCGCTCCCTTACGCACATGCAGCTGCAAGCGCGCGTCGCTTGAGAAGGTGACCTTCGCCTGCGCGCCATCCTCAACGATGTGCAGTCGGTATAAATGTCCCCAAGCGTGATGACTTTCGCCGTCAATCATTTCGCACTGGGTATGGCGGGGTCGGCTTAGCATCCGATTGCGCCATTTGTGGATCCATGCCGTCCGAGCGATAACTGCCAGGCGGACTGCTTCATCGTCGAGTGCTAGCGGCACTGCGACCTGCACCTGGCCAAATGGTGGATAGACCCTGAGGTACAGGTTCTTGATGTCCTTGCGTACCACATCCACGTCGAAGCTAGCGATGCGGATGACCGGTGAGCTAATGCTCATGTCCGTACTTCACCAGATCAAACATAAGGCCAATGCCGGTCGGGAATCGTGACCCTGCAATACCCCCCAAGGCTTATCTAGCTGGCTATGCCGGTGCCGTTTGGATGGCTGCCACATTTGGAGCCATTCGCCTCGAATGAGAATCGCCAGTGATTTTGCTAAACCGACAAGTAGAATATAGAAATTGCAAGTTCAAATAGTCCATTCGCTTGCTGAGCCGGTAGGGATACTATAGCGAGATCTCCAGCAGAAATATGCCGCTGGCCGCGGATTCCATGTCGCCAGCCCTCTGTCGAGTACGCCGCTCCCGGTCTATCAGTGGATTGTGGAGCATGCAGATACCTTTGTCCATTGGGAGAAAGTGACTTTCGTGATGATGGACGAAGTCTTGGGAGGGATGGCCCCATCGTTTCGATATGTATCTACCGCCGATCTGGCCAGCTATAAAGGATTCGCGCGGCGGCATCTTCTCGCCCCTTTGGAAGCGGTCACTGCCGTGCCGGTTGAGGAGGAGCTTCTCGCCGAGAACGAGCAATTGCGTGGGGTAGTGGAAAGCCTGAAAGTAGAAGTTGCCGAGCTGAAAGCTCGTTTGAGCCGAAATTCGAGCAACTCCTCCAAGCCTCCCTCGTCAGATGGCTACGGCAAGCCGAACCGAGAGCAGAGGCGAAGTAGCAATCGCAAGCCAGGTAAACAGAGAGGGGCTCCAGGCT
>JBOHUW010000198.1:0-4124 GCA_050734895.1 Candidatus Dormibacteraceae bacterium
GGCTTGGGCACGATGTTGGAGATGATCGGTCCGTTGTTCTTCCCCTCGGGATCGATAGTTCCAGTCATCCAATACATACGATTGGGAAAGGTCGGTCCCAGGAGCGAGCAGTGGTAGCCGTCGCAGAGGGTGAAGGCCTCGGCCAGGGCAAATTGAAAGGGGATGTCCCGGCGCGTGTAGTAGCCCATCACGTAGGGGCCGTTGGCCTGATCGGCAGCACGGTGGGCAGGCAGCCATCGGTCCATCCTGCCCCCATTCCAGGCCTCGTGCTGAACATTCCAGGCGTGGCTGGTCGAGGGGATGGCTTGGGCGCTGGAGGTGGTGGTGTCGAGGTGAAAGGGTAGGACGTAGCCGTCGGGGTTGACGGTATCAGGCTGGTAGAAGACCGAACGCCCGGTGGAGAGGGTGAGCGCATTAGGATCATCGAACCCACGTACCCCGGCCATCGTGCCGAAGTAGTGGTCGAAGGAGCGATTCTCCTGCATCAAGCAGACCACGTGCTGGACATCGCGTAACGATGAGCGTCGGGGCGGCCCGAGCGCCAGCGCCTTCTGCACGCTGGGTGGGAGTAGGCTGGAGGTTAGGGTCGCACCGGCCACTCCGGTGGCACCAAGCAGTCGACGTCGAGTCAGCTGAAGCAAGAATATCCGCCGGGCGTCAACTAGTCGCGATACCGATAGACGATGCGCCCTCGATTGAGATCGTAGGGAGAGAGCTCAACCCGAATTCGATCCCCCGGGGTAATCCGGATGAAATATCGTCGCATCCGACCCGCCGCGTAAGCGATCAGCTTATGACCGTTCTCAATCTCCACTTCGAACATGGCATTGGGCAGGGCCTGCGCTACCATCGCGTCCATGACCACCGCCTCCTCCTTCTGGACATCGTTACTTTCGTCATGTCGCTTAGTTCGGGAGGATCTCCGACCTCGCTGCGGTGCGCCTGCTCTTCTAGCCAATACGTTCTAGAGTCTACTAGATACACGGGGGGCGGTTGCCTGCCAACGCTCAATCCAGCTCCCTTTAATTGGGACATTCGGGGTATCCTCGGCCAAATTTCGTACAGCCGCCTCGATGCGAGAGGTAAAGACCCGCACCCCCTCCCCCGCTACCGGCCATAGCGGTTTGCCGATCCGAACCGTTACCGGAGCGGGAAGGGGAATCCATTGGCCCTTGGGCATGATCCGATGCGAGCCACAGACATGCATTGGAATCACTGCGGTTCGGTTCTCCACCGCCAGCCAACCAATGCCCGGCTTGAACTCCTGCATTCGGCCGTCCGAGGATCGGCCGCCCTCGGGATAGATCAACAGATTCCACCCCGCCATCAGGAGGCGGCGAGAGCTAGCCAGCACCGCCTTCGGGCTCCCGCTGCGGGCAAAAGGGAAGGTATTGAGCCAGACGCTGACCACCCGTCCCAGCCAGGGGTGAGAATACCAGTAATCGGCCGCCGCGGCGACCACCGTATGTTCCCGCACGTGATCGGGCAGCGCATAAAGCAGGAGCTGGGTATCGGCGTGACTGACGTGGTTGGAGACCAGAATCACCGGTGCCTGAAGGTGATTCAGCCACTCGCTTCCAACTACTTGAGGATCGGCTATCGCCTTGGTGAAGGGCAGCGAAAGGCCGCGTTGGACCAGCCAACGCAGACTGCGCATCGACTCCGTCCGAGCCCAGGAGAGATCCTCACTCGGAGGCGAGGCGATGGAGTGTCTCAACGGCCAGCTTGGCAGCCGCTCCTCCCCCCACCGCCAGCCTCGGCGCAGCTGTCGGAGATCAGAGAATGCGTGTCTCACTTGACATGGGCCAAGAGCAGCGGCGGCATCCGGAGATGGCTGATGCTGGGATAGCGGCCCACCGTCTGTTCGGCTATTTCCAGCGCATCCTCCAATCGGGTGGCACATTTGAAGCCAAGGCGGTGGACAACTTCCCGGTCACCTCCAACCACGATTACATCGCTCAGATGCTCTAGGGCGTGGGCCGCCCAATACCAGGCGTAGAAGGGATGCACTCCGTGATAGGCATGCCCACGGCGGAAGAGCTGTTTATACCAGCCGTCCTCGGCAAAGCGTTGCTCGAATGATCGCTCGATCTCCGCCGGATCGGTAGTCTCTGCCAGCACCTCATCGTAGAAATCGTGATAGCTGGGGTGCTGCACGGCATCGAACTCGTAGCGGCAGGGGTGGGCGAGAATCACCACTCCTCCTTTACGCACCACCGGCTTACCGCGGTAAAGATTGAAGAGGTAGCCTAAACCGGTGCAGACAACCAAAACCGGATTCATCGCCGCATTGACGTTGTATGGCCCGACATAAGGCACCCCAATCGTAACGATATCCGTCTGCCCCTCTACCTCCACTGTCATCTGCTCTCGCACTGCAGCCAGCGTCCGCTCGTGCACTGCATCGACCTGACCGGCATTCACTGCGGTCATCCCGAAGGGGGCCCGAATAGAGTGGAAAAATTGGCGCTTGAGGTTCACCGGGGCGAGATCGGTCAGCCGCGATGCGGCGAAATAGGCCGCCTGATCCTTCGCCGTCCAATCGGTTTCCCGCTTCTGCATAAAGTTGGCGATCGCCGGGAAGGCATGGTTGTTAATCGCCGTCTCAATATGAAAAACTCGGACGATCGATTCGATCAGCTCGCCCTGTTGGTTACAGGATTTATGGAGATCTGAATCCGGTGGGTGCATGTAGGAGCGGGAGTGACGCAGCGTCTTAACGTTGTGGTGGGCTTTAATCCCGGTATAGCTGGCCAGCCCGGTGGACATCGACTTATGGCCCCCATCCATCGGCACCAGGGTAAGGTTAACGTAAATCACCAGATCCGACTCCGCTGCCCGCCGGTTGAGGGTCACCTCTCCCCCATCCTGCGTTGTGCCGAGCAGTACGTTGCCCTCCGGATCCTCCGCATCGTGGTTGTAGAGCCGCTCCGGATAGAAAGTATTGAAAATCCGGTCACCGACCACATGACGAATTTCAGTGGCGGTCATCCGGCGGTGCAAGCCGAGAGCAACGATGAGGTGTATGTCCTCTACCCCGGCGGCGGCGGCCAGCTCCAACACCTCCTCCAACACCAGTTGTCGGATGTCCGGCTGCATCATCGTCGGCAAAGGAAGAGAGAGATCGTCGAAGGCGATAGTCAGCTGCATCCCCGGGCGGAGCAGAGTAGGGAGCGGGTCGTCCTCCAGAGGGTGGGTCAGAGCTCGACGGATCGCCCGCTCCGGTTGGGCCAGCGGGGCCAGCGGATCGGGGGCATAGATCACTCGGCTACCCAGGGGCAGCCGCTCCAGTCGCACCCCCTCCCCAAAATGAAAGAGGACCGGTGGCGTCTGACGATCAACCTCAATGACCGCTCCAGGACGAGGCATTATGCTCTCAGCTCGCGCAGATCAAAGGCCAACTTGACGGCTCCGATACGGCCTGCCCGCAGAGCATCGGCAATCGCCTCTCGGTGGTCGGTCAAGCCATACAGCGGTCCGGTTAATCTCTCCAATTCCAACTCCTCGGCAACCTCCAGTGCTAGCTGAAAGGTGGGTTTTTTATCTGCTTCAAGGCCGTAGGCATAGGCTCCCATCACCGTCAGCTCTCGCTGCCAGATCGGGGCCCAATCCACCTTCTCCTCGCCCGGCATGCCCACTACCATTACTGCTCCTCCAGCGCGAGTGTAACGGACGGCATCGTTTATACCACCCCCGGTCCCGGTGCACTCGAAGGTAATATCGGTCCCCCCCAGTAGGAGAGGGTGACCTGGCTCCCCCAACCGCCGGGCTCCGGTGGCGAAACGGAGGCGCTGAAAGCTCTCCGGCGGCGTAATCACCTGGTCGGCTCCCAGGCGAAGCGCATGCTCACGTTGAGCCGGATGCTTGGCGATAGCAATCAGCCGCCGCGGCGGAGTGAAGTGACGCAGCGCGGCAATCGTGAGCAGGCCGATCGTCCCTGCCCCCTGGACCACTACTACATCGTCGGGACGAGCCTGGCCCCGGAGCACGGCATGCACGCAGCAGGCCAGCGGCTCGATCAACACCGCCGCTTCATCAGAGAGCTTCTCCGGCACCTGGTGCAACTGGCTGGGATGGGCGACTAACATCTCCCCCCACCCCCCTCCGGTGGCCTAGCAGTAGCC
>JBOHUW010000199.1:0-4122 GCA_050734895.1 Candidatus Dormibacteraceae bacterium
GGCATGAGGAGCGCTCCCATGCGATGGCCATCAATGAGATGACCGGGGACGGACCTACCACCCTGGCCGGGATGAATGCCAACTCCCGCCTGCAGGGCATCCTGCGTCGGGAGCGTTGGCACAAGACCGGGACAGGGTGGGTTTCAGATGCTATTTACGGAGCCAACGATGGCTTGGCCGCCGTCTTTGGTATTGTCGCCGGTGTTTCTGGGGCGACGGGCGGATCAAGCTTTGTGCTGACTGCCGGGCTAGCCGGGGCAGTTGCCTCGGCGCTTTCCATGGGAGTGGGGGCATGGTTGGCCACCCGCTCGCAGAACGAGATGGCCCATGCCAATTTGGAGCAGGAGCGTCGGGAGATCGAACAGAATCCAGAGGAAGAGATCGAAGAGATGTCCCTCTTCTACCAGCTGAAGGGGCTGGGCCAGGCAGATGCCGACCAGCTGGCCCGCAAGCTGGCCGAAAATCCGGAGGCTATGCTGGAGACTCAGGCCTTTGAGGAGTTGGGGGGATTGGAGGGAGGAGGTAATCCATGGAGTGCCGGGCTGGCCGGATTCATCAGTACCGCGGCAGGTGCGATAGTGCCGGTGTTGCCCTTTTTCTGGTTCAGTGGACTAGAGGCGGTTATCCTAGCGGCGGTCATCTCACTGCTGGCTCACTTCCTGGTCGGGGCAGCCAAATCGTTAGTCACGCTCCGGAGTTGGTGGGGGGCGGGTTTGGAGATGACCCTGGCAGGGGTGTTGGTTGGTGCTCCCACCTACGCCCTCGGATTTCTATTCAAACTCTCGCTTTAGAGGGCGCTTACTGTGGGGCAAGTAGCTAAGGTGTACCGCCGAGAGGCTCGGGAAGTGATGAGTGAGGTGTCGAAAAGCTTCTCTACTGCCACCCAGCTGCTGCCTTCGAAAACCCGCTCCGATGTCCAACTGCTCTACCTGGTGGTTCGTCGACTCGATGACCTGGTCGATAAACGCTCATCCGAGGCTGCCGATCGATTGCAGGCGGCCCTTGCCTGGGCTGAACAGGGCGCTGTGGGCAGCCCGGAGGCGGAGATATTGGAGTATCTTGCCCGGCGATATTCCCAACTGCCCCGAGCTGCGGTGATTGATTTCTGCTCTGGACAGCTCCAGGATTTAAGTGGAATCCACTTCTCAACCGAAGCCGATTTGAACATCTATTGCTATCAGGTAGCGGGTACGGTAGGACGATTGATGGCCTGTCTACTCGGCGCGAATAGCCCAGAAGCGGATTTGGCCGCCCGTTCGCTGGGTATTGCTATGCAGCGAACCAACATCCTTCGGGATATCGACGAGGACTTGGCCGTCGGGCGCTGCTATCTGCCTACGGCAACTTTGGAGTTGGCCGAAATTCGTGATCTCGCCTCCAATGACCGCTCGCTTCTGCTTCGAATTGAACGATCAATCGCCGAGTGGTGGTATGCAGAGGGACTGAAGGGGTTGGTCAATCTGCCCCAGGGGCGGTCTCGATGGGCGATTCGTTCCGCCGCTTATATCTATCGCGATATTCTCGCTCAGATTGAAAGAGATGGCTGGGGAGCGAGGCGACCATTGCGTTCACGCCTCTCCGGCTGGCGCCGGCTAATCTGGGTGCTGAGAGCTGGGCTAGCATGAATGAGTTCCATCATGCGGCCTATCTGATTGCTTTACTGATCGCGCTCGGAGGGATTCTACTCCTCAGCTGGAGGCTCAAACTAGGAGTGGTTGGATTCCGTCTCGGACGAGCGGTGCTGCTGACCGTTGCCCTTTTTCTCTTTTTTGATTGGATCGGGGCGAAACGGGGGTGGTTCTACAGCGATACGGCCAACCATCTTTGGGTTTTCGCTCCCAGCATTCCGATCGAGGAGCCTCTTCTCCTCGGTTTTCTGGTTTTACTCAGCATCGCTCTCTACCAACTGCTGAATCGGAGGCGATGATGGAATATACGGTGACGGCTGCCCTATTTCTCCTCTTCGGATTGCTTCTAATCGCCATCCAGCGTCGGCTCGGTGAGCGACGACTCTGGCTTGGGTTGTTGATTTTTCTTGGTCTGACTGTGATCTTCGATTCGCTTGCTATCAAGGCTCAGCTCTATGCTTACAGTCCACGGTTTCGCAGTGGTTTGCAGTTGCTGGAGGCTCCAATCGAAGATCTCATCTACGGGGCTGCACTCTATCTGGTTGCCATAGCCACCTACACTTGGATTCGCCGGCGTTGAGTTTAGTACGTCAGCTCAGTAGGGTTCAAGGAAATTTATCTTCTAATTGGCTATACCACTCGGAAAGAGAGATGACAACTCCCAAGCGGTCCGCGCCTCGTCGGAGGCGGGCATCCAGGGTGATCAACTGGCAGTCGAAAATTTGAGCTAGGGCCACATACTCTGCATCGTAAGTTTTGGCCCAACCCAAGTTATCTGCAATCTTCCAGGCCGCAAATCCCAGCTGTTCGGGGCTGCAACAGCGAACTGGAATTTTCCCTAGCTCAGAGAAGGCTTTATTCGCCTGCTCTGGGGATACTTGATGTCGCCAACAGGCTTCATGTAGGGTAGATCGAACCTCTGACCACATCAACGGGGGAGAGATAAGCTCTTCCTTACCCAAGGCAACAAAACCTGCTGGGGTATTGCAGGCGGTAACTACTACGCTAGCATCAACAACAAGCATCTGATTAGTGGGCTTGGCGCGAACTGTGGATGATCCCTACCCAGTTGGGCATGGTCTCTCCGGTCCACGTTCTATTCCATCCTGGAGGCAAGGGCAGAGAAGTAGTAAGTACAGCGCGCAGGTCTCTTTCCTCAACCATGTGTTGGGTTCCGATCTTCTGGGCAGAAAGCTTGCCGTTGCGGATCCAGCGCCGGATGGTTTCAGGATTCTTTCCGATCCGGGCTGCTGCTTCAGGCACTGTAATCATGTTGTAGTATTATACACCTTGAAATCCGCCAAGCAGCTCCTCCTCGCTAGCCGGCCCTTCTCCTGGATTAACACCTGTCTTCCCTTCCTCGCTCTGGCCCTGGACAGCTCACCTCGCTCGCTTCCCGCTGTAATAGTCGGCGGGGTCTACTTTCTCTTCACCTACAACCTCCTTCTGTATGGAGTGAACGATCTTTACGATTACGAATCCGATCGTCTCAATCCACGCAAAGGCGGAGTGGAGGGTGGACTACTTCCACCCCAAACGGCTGGACGACTGTGGTTGGTGGTCGCACTAACCAACCTCCCCCTGTTGGCGCTACTCGCTTGGCTGGCCGGTCCGGTTCCGTTGCTAGCAGTAGTAATCACCGCCGGAGTTGCCCTCGCCTACTCTATGCCGCCACTGCGTACCAAGCTGATTCCGGGACTCGATTCAATTACCAGCTCGCTTCACTTTGTTCTTCCCTGCCTATGCGGTGGCCTGATCGCCGGGCTCTCGCTGCCGGACTTACCCTGGCGGATATTGGCCGCCTTCTTCCTTTGGGGGATGGCCTCCCAGGCTTTGGGCGCAATTCAGGATATGGAGTTTGATCGGCAGGCTGGCCTCTCCTCGGTGGCCACAGCGATGGGCGCTCCTCGCACCGCCTTATTCAGCGCTCTGGCCTATCTCGCCGCGGCCATCCTGATCAGCGTGGGCGGGGGTCTGCAGCTGTTTGCGTCTATCGTCCTCTTCCCTTACATCGGACTATCTCTCTACGCTCTGAATAGCGAGATAACCAGAGCTCGTCGCGCTTGGCGTGGCTTTTTGGTGCTTAACTTACTGGTCGGATTCATCCTCACCCAGCTGCTGCTCTATCACTGGGGCCTTCGTTTGACGAGGGTGCTGTCTTGGCTCTGAAGTCAGCGCGGCGGGTGGTGGTGATCGGGGCTGGTTTAGGTGGTTTGGCGGTTGCCGTTCGCCTACTGGCTGCTGGTTTCCCGGTGACCCTAGTCGAACGCCAGCCAAAGGTGGGTGGGAGTGCGGCTCAGCTCAGGGAGGATGGCTTCACCTTCGATGTTGGGCCTTCATTAATAACTATGCCTGAGCTGCTCGATGACCTTTTTGCCTTGGCTGGAGTGAAGGCAAGATCTCGTCTCCACCTCCGGCCGCTGACCCCCTTCTATCGCATTTCCTGGTCTGTCCCCCAAACTGTGGAGTGATTATATAAGAGTCTAGCCGGTGG
>JBOHUW010000200.1:0-4111 GCA_050734895.1 Candidatus Dormibacteraceae bacterium
CATCGGTTCCCACCAACACGTCGGTATGACCGGTCCGGAAGCGTTCCAACGCCCGCTCCCGATGAGCCTGGCTGATGTCGCCGTGGATGGCCTGGGCGACATACCCCAGGCCGTTGAGATGCTCGGCCACCACATCGGCATCGCGGCGGGTACGCACGAAGACGATGGCCGAATCCGGCATTTCCAGCTCCAGGATCTTGGCCAGCGCAGCCGGCTTCTGGGACCAGGTAACCTCATAGTACACCTGACGGACTCGCGGCGCTACCGCATTGCCAACTCCGACGCTGACCTGTTCCGGATTGTTGAGGTACTTCTTGGCCAGCTTCTGGACCCGGGCCGGCATGGTGGCCGAGAAGAGCGCCGTCTGGTGGACTTCGGGAAGAGCGCTAAGGATCTTCTCGATGTCCTCCGAGAAGCCCATATCCAGCATCTCGTCCGCCTCATCCAGCACCACGGTGCGGATTGAATCCAGCTTCAGGGTCTTACGCCCCAGGTGGTCGATCAGCCGTCCGGGTGTGCCGACCACGACTTGGACGCCGCGAGCGAGCGCCCGAAGCTGGCGATCATAGGGCTGGCCGCCGTAGATCGGGAGGGTCACCAGCTGGCGATACTTCCCGAGCCCGTGCAGCGCTTCCGCAACCTGGACCGCAAGCTCCCGGGTGGGCACTAGGACCAGCACCTGGGTTTGCAGGTCCTGCTCGTTCACCTGCTCGACCACCGGCAACCCATAGGCCGCCGTCTTGCCGGTTCCGGTTGGTGCTTGGGCGATCAGATCCTTTCCCTGCAAAAGCAGGGGGATGGCCTTCTCCTGGACGGCGGTGGGAACGTCGTAGCCAAGAGCCGCGACAACCCGCAATGTTCCCGGGCCTAAACCCAGCGGAGCAAACCCCGTCGGCTGCTGGCCCCCCGGTTCGATGTCGCCATCCATGGCCTCCGGTTCAGTCTCGATCATCTGGCTTTCCATACAAATTCCTCTCATTTCGGCGGCGGCAATGGAGCGAAGGGACTCGCTCAACCCATCACCGGATGACGGGTAAGATGCCCTCCGGCGAGCAAAGGGAACAGTCGAAAGTACCCACGCACAGGGACAAATAGTCTACTAGTCGCTGCTTAAGCTTAGCTGTTGAGCACGATCCACCGCGATTCTGACGGACATCAATCGGGCGTCACCATGCGGAGGAGCTGAGCCTTTACCACGGTTCCGTCATTTATAACGACCTGAGACCTGATTGTTGTCGCAATACCAATTCACACCAGAACAAGCTCGCTCGCAACCATGGAATCGCTGGTCCTCAACCATGACATCTTTAAGCTTGACTAACTGTCCTTTATCGTTGAAGATCCCTCCACCATACCTAGCGGCACTCTCCACTCTCTTTACCTTCCTGCCCTGAAGCGATGCGTCAACAACGTAATGCATGCCCGAATGATCTACCACAAGATCCCCTACAGCATTTGTGGGATTCAGCATGTCATCTAAACTGTCAAGAAGTTTGAGCTGAATGCCTACCCCAACACCTGCACCGAAGAGCGCTGTACCAAACGAACCGAGCGATATCGTCAGCTGCTCTTTCTCATCAAGACCACCTGATATTCCCGTGAAGTAGTAAACAACAGCTCCGATCATAATAGCCCCGCAGACAATGCAACCGATTGCTGTTGCGGACCAACGATTCGCGACCCAGACACGAGTCACGGTAATCCACTCTGTATCTTTTGATGACCGACATGGCGGGAGGCGGACAATCCCGGAGACTCGTGGCAAGATGTAATACCAATCGATTAATGTTGCCACATAAATCCAGACTGCTATGATCCCGGCAAAAAGGACCGCCGCCGTCATTCTTGCTTCATTGGGAATCCAGTCGAGGGGAGTAGCGCCATGGATATGGGCGTAAACAAGTGAGACAATTCCGACCAAAGCTGGTAGTATCCCAGCGACAATCAGAGATAGGAACACTATATTGTCGGAATGATTCCGACTCTCGCACCGGCGTTGCCTGGGATCGGACTTTCGGGCACGAGACAGCTCAGGCGCGGTTGGCAAGCGTAGCGTTTTGTCTCTTCGGGCATATCGACGTTGGACGATATATGCGAACCAAAGACCTCCACCGATCACAAGAACTAATAGAGCGAGAGAGATAGCTAGAACGGAATTTAATAATGACAAAGCTATCAATACTAGTGCCACTGGGCAGGCCCAGAATGATGCCGCCGCTGGATTCATCGTTGGTTAATTCCTTTGTGACTATATCTATTAAGCCGACAGCTCCCAACCGTTGTCCCATCTAGAACCGTAACAAACCAGACGGATAGGGAGGCCAAGCTGCTCACGTAAGCGAGGCCTGCCACTGCGAGAATGCGTCGCGGCCGGCATTCCGCAAGCAACCCGGCTTCACCCCCACTACACGCTCCAGTGCATCAGCCGTCGCCTCGGTCATCTGAGCGATCCGGGGGAAATCGGGGATCTCGCGTTCTTCCGAGAGGAGCAGCTCGGCGATGGTATACCCAAGATCATTATGCAGGGAGAGGATCGTTCTGGCTGCCTGATCAGGATAGGGAGTCGTGAATGCGCCTTCTTCAACTCCCTGCTGGATGATTTGCGAAAGCCCGGGCGTGAAACGTTTGACACCGGCGATGTAGAGTTTGTGGCGAACGAGGGCATTCTCATCGGCATACCAGACGCGCAGGAACGCGAGCATCAGGCGTTTATGCGCGAGTTTCCAGTGGTCGATCGTGGCAAAGTAGCGCAGAAGTTTGTCAAGGGCGGAAAGATTCGGATCATGGACGATGGGAAGTACGAGCTCTTCGACCTGGTCCACCTTGCGTTCGACCAGCGCAAAGAGCAACGCCGATTTGGAATCGAAGTAGTGATAGAACGCTCCCTTGGAAATCTGAAGCGCGTCCAGAATGTCCCGGATCGCCATCTGCTCATAACCTTTGGTCTCCACAAGTTGTCGCGTCACATCAAGAATAGCGTTGCATTTTGCGTTATATTCTTCTTCTTTAATAAGACGTGCCATATCTTCTTCCCTAAAAAAGTGCAGCCTCTGCCGAGCACAGGCTTTTAGGCGAACTGGATCGCCATCAGAACGATAGATACAAAGCAGAGCGTTGCACGCACCATATTTGCGATCTGCAGTCTCCGGCGTTCCTCCTTCAATTGAGCCACATCGCTGCTTCCGAGGGCAAGAATTCTGTTGTAAACCGGAAGGTTGAGGATCTTTCCGGCGATCGAGGACACCATAAAGAAGATAAGGCCCGCTATAAACCACCAATGATGAAAACCGTAGAAGATGAAATAGGGAATCATGGCTACAAACGTAATGCTCGATGAAACGATGGCATAGGTTGATCTGATCCCACGTCGGTAGAGCAACGCCATGAAACGTCCGAATGTGGCTTCGTCTAGATCATTCATCACGCGCTGGAGCACGGTTGAAATCCACAGCAAATATCCAGCGGTGAGGGTTGAAGGGATCAAAATCAGAATTTCAGCGAAAGATTGAGTCATAAACAAGCGCCCTCCTAAATAAACCGTCCGAACGTCTATTAATTCATAAAGATTACTCCTGGAATCGCAGGTTGTCAAGCCCTCAAATAGTTAATTTGGAAAGTACTTCGGCTGCCAGGCTAACTCGATTTAGTAGCTAAGAGGTTCGGAAGGAGGTTCATGAGCTTCTTGAGAGGTGGCTGACGCCACGCGCACAACCATGACCGGGTGCAGCGGGCGTTCTACAAGGCGCTCAAGCAGGCGGACGTGCGTCAGGTGGTCCTGTACGCGCTGTGGCACACGATGGCGACCGATCACGCTGCGAGACGAAGGAGCTGAAGCTCGTAGCGACGCGGCTGGGGCACGCGAATTAGATGCTCGTGCTCCGGACCTACAGGCACCTGCTACCGGGTGTGGATCTAGAGGCGGCGCGGCGCCTCCGCGACGTGGGCCGAGCTGGACCTCGTGTTCACAAATACGGGAGCGGCTTGCTCGAAGGAAGCTGGCTAAGTTGGCGAGAAGCTTCTTCGTGCGAAATCCATTGTATTTCGCCTTTAGCATCTCGTTCCTTGAACTTTCTGAGTCGTTCTCGGAACTCCGGATCGGCCAAATCTCGAG
>JBOHUW010000201.1:0-4090 GCA_050734895.1 Candidatus Dormibacteraceae bacterium
GCCACCAACCCTGCACAGCGCGTCGGAGCCGTGCTCCTTTTACCCGGCGGCCCGGGCTATTCGAGCCTGGATACGCTGCGTGGTGATCTTTCCCACACCGTATCGGCCGAGGTACGTGCTCGCTTTGATGTCATCGGCTTTGATCCTCGGGGGATCGGTGCCAGCGCGCCGCTGAACTGCTCGCCGGTGGTCTCCGACAACGATCCGGTGCCCTCGGACCAGGCCAGCCTTGATCAGCTTGCCGCCACTCGCTCTCGGCGTTGGGCTGCCTGTGCCGTCCAGTCCAAGGGGCTTGCGATGCACATGGACAGCATCAGCCAGGCCAGAGACGTGGAGGCAATCAGGGTTGCGCTTGGCGAGCCCCAGATCAATCTGATTGGCTGGTCTTACGGGACGCTCACCGCGCGGACCTACAGTGCGATGTATGGTAATCGGATCCGGACGAGACTGCTCACCGGCCTCTTTGAACACTCTCACGATCTGGCCGCCAAGTCTGCCGAGGAGGGCGCCAAGATGGGTAAATTCTACGAATACTTTGCCGCTTGGGCGGCCATTCAGCCGACTTCGGCGCTGCGCGGTCAGGATGCCCACACTCGGCTGCTCAATCTGATCCGAAAGGCCGACACGAAACCGCTGCCGGCCGGAGGGAACAACCCGGTCACCGGAGACGACATCCGCGGCATGATCCAGCAGGCTGGATACGCTAACCAAAGTCCGAAGGTCTGGCCCCCCCTAACCACTGCCCTCGCCCAGGCGATTCAGGGTGACGGGAGCGGATTGCGGAAAATTCTCAGTCAGGGTGGTGATTCCGGTTTCGATTTCACCGCTTCGAGGGCGACCTACTGCAATGATAACGCGATTATCTCCAGCTCCTATGCGGAGGTTATCGCGGCTATCGCACGCAGTGATGCTCAACTCGGTCCTTGGGCTTCGCCAAAACCGGACGTTGCGGATATGATCTCCTGCCAGGGCTGGCCACCGCCGCTGGCCTACCCGCCTCAGCAAATACAGGACGGTGGGCCGCCAGCGCTACTGGTCAATTCCAGGTATGACGTTGCTACCGCTTACAGTGGTGCTCTCCGGGTCGCTGCCGAGTTACCTGGGAGCCGGCTGTTGACGGCGGATGGTGCAGGCCACATCGTCCTTAGTGGCCCCTGCCAACCTTTCATGACCCGCTATTTAATCGATAGAACACTTCCTCCTCCGGGCCGCCACTGCCCAGTTGCTGCTTAATCGCTGGCTTGATTTAGTGCAGCTCAACTACCCCGGTGGCGCCATGGACGGTGATCCGCTGTCCGGTAGTGATCTGCAGGGCTGCGTCGGGGACACCGACCACGGCCGGAATGCCGTATTCGCGAGCGACTACGGCACCGTGTGAGTTCGGTCCGCCCATCTCCATGACTAAGCCTCCGGCAGTGAGGAACAGTGGCGTCCACCCAGGATCAGTCGACGGGGCGACCAGAATCTCTCCCGGTTCCAGGTGGGCCTCGATCGGGTCGAAGACTACCCGCGCAGCTCCGCTCACGGTCCCGGCTGAGGCCGGAGTGCCGGCCAGCTGTCCCGCGACCGGCTGCTGATCAGGGGTGGCGAGGTTTTCGGGCTGTGTGCCATCGGACAGCATCACCCGTGGCACCTGCCGCCGGCGCAACTCTCGTTCGTAATCTTCGTGGCGCTGTGCGACGACTGCCCGGAAGTCTGTACCGCCCAGCGCTGCCCGGGCCTGGGCAAGGTCGAGAAAAAATATGTCCTCGGACCTGGCTAGCAGCCCGGCGGCGGTGAGCTCGGCGCCGACCGCGGTCAGCTGTTCCCGGACGTGGGCCAGGATGCGCACCAGGTAGTCCTTGTGGGTCTCCCGCATGCCGACCAGCTCCCGCATCCGCCCCAGTGCGAAGCGCACCGCCGTGGCTCGCAGCCGGCTGTGGCGGCCCACTCGATTGACTACCCGCATTACTGCGGCCTCGGCGGCGCGACGGCCCCGGGCGAACTGCGCGGGCGGAGCAGACTCCGGGTCTTCCAGCCGCAGGTAACTGGCCAACACACCCAAGATGTAGGTTGGATTATCGGACCACCGGGGCATGCCCAGATCGATCTCGGCCACCCCCCGGTGGCCGTACCGGGCCAGGAACTCCTCGAGTCCTTGCTGCAGGAGGGGGGGTAGTCCCTGGCGGGCGAAGCGGTGGGCTAGTTCGGTCGGAATCGCCTCTTGCAATGATGCGGCGGCCGTTGCCTCGGCTCGGATTCGAGTCGCCAGCGCCCACAGCTCGAGATCCATCTCGATGGTGACATTGTGGGGCAGCCCTCTCAACATCTCGTCCCTATCGCCGGGCTCGAGGTCGTCGCCGGCGATCTTGCCAGCGATCGCTCGGGCGAGGAATCCGGATGCGAACACCGGCATGACCTTGGGTATGATCGGGAAGACCTCGGCGAGGAGCAGACGCTCTGCGTGATCCAAGCGCTGAACGCCAGTCATGTCGGCCGGCACGATGAGTTGCGCTTCCAGTTGGCGACCGATCCGCTCGATGTTCTGGCGGGCCGCGGCGGGCCAGAGCAGCGCTTGAGTGATACGCAGTGGAACGTGGAATCGCTGGGCTACAGCGAGTAGACGCCAGACGGAGCGCCATTGGGATTTGCTCCGCTCCGTGAGCCGGGGGTCGTTGCCTAGCTGCCGGAGTATAACTGCCGATCGAGCCTCCATTAAGTCGAAGAGCCGGGGCTGCAGCGACCGGCCGATCCGGGTGCGTAATACCGGGGCGAGGTTGACGAAAGGTCGTTGGCCGGCCTCCGCGAACCATGCCGGCCCGGCTACCGGATCAGGGACCGCCGAGCCGAACCCCACCTCCGACACGCAGGATGCGATCAGCCGGAATGCCGCGATACCCATCGGAGTCACCGGACGGGTGAGCCCTTGCATGAGGCTAAAGCACCAGTAAACGCCGCAGTCCCCGTCTGGCGCGGCCGGTAGTGGGTACAGCGTGGTGATTGGTCGAGCCTGGGTCAGCCACCACCTCCCCGCCTGGTCCAGCGCCCACTCGATGTCTTGGGGCGTGCCATAGTGAGCCTGAACATGCTGGCCCAAGGTGGTGAGCTCATGGATCTGGCCATCGCTTAGGCAGGGTAGGGTAGCGTCTGCCGGCTGCGCGACCTGCTTGGTGCCGCCGCCGGGCAGTGAGCGGACAACCACTAGCTTGTCGCCCAGCCGGCGTTCCAAGATCGCGTCGTCGGCGTCGACCACAAAGTGATCAGGATTGACCACACCAGACACCACCGCTTCGCCCAAGCCGGGGCTGGCATCGATGATGGTATGCCCACGGTGGCCGGTTATCGGGTCGGCGGTGAAGAGCACCCCAGCGACCAACGGATCGATCATCTGCTGGACGACGACCGCGAGCTGCACGGTGGCATGGTCGATGCCGTTGGTCGCCCGGTAGCTGATTGCCCGGTCGGTCCACAGGGAGGCCCAGCAGCGGCGGATCGCATCGAGCACGGCGTCCCTGCCGATGATGTTGAGGTAGGTGTCTTGCTGGCCAGCGAAACTTGCCCAGGGTAGATCCTCCGCGGTAGCCGAAGAACGTACCGCGACGGGCACGTCGTCCCCCAGGGCGCCATAGGCACGAATCACCGCCTTTGCAATGGTGGTCGGCACCGGCGCCCCGAGGATCAAGGCGCGGGCTCGCTCGGGGCTATCAAAGGCATCTCCAGTAACCTGCTGGTAGGCCGCCGTAGTGATACAGAACCCTGGGGGTACCGTAAACCCGGCGTGGATAAGCTCGCCAAGATTCGCCGCCTTGCCTCCCGCCAGCGGCAAAAGCTGTTTGCCGAGGCAACTGAGATCGAGAACGAGTTTCTGATCAACTGATTGCCGTGGCTCAGTGAAGTTATTCATAGTGAAGCAATTCAACATTATCACTTTGTTTATGATTCACGGCGGCCCGCGGCGGTGAGCGTTGGGAGTGGGGTTCTGCTCGTAGTAGCGATGGTTCTCCGGGTGGCGCAGACGGTGGTGATGGCCGCACAACAGGCGGACATTCTCCAGCGTCGTTCGGCCGCCATCCGCCCAATGCTGCTGGTGATGGGATTCACACTCTCGGGC
>JBOHUW010000202.1:0-4077 GCA_050734895.1 Candidatus Dormibacteraceae bacterium
GAGTACGATGTCTGACACGCTTACCATCCGATTGACAGCCCAGGATCGAGTCACTCTCGAAACGGTGGCCCGCCAGCGAGGAATCGGGCTTAGCTCATTCATTCGTAAATTAGCCGAGTTCGAGGCGCGGCGACAGAGGCAAAAGACCATCCGTACTGAAGGGGAGCAGGTACTCACCTACTTAGCCGAGCATCCCGAGGCTCGCTCTGAGTTGGAGACTCTTGGTACCCCCATCAGCTACTTGCCGTGAGCCGACCAGCAGCTGGCAGTATTGTGCTCGTCGATTGGCGTGCTGGCGCCTTGCCCCACGAGCCCACGAGGATTCGACCGGCCATAATCGCCGAGGACCACGAGCTCTTTCCGGAAGAATACCCGAATACGATTGTGGTGCCGCTGACCCGAGATGAAGGTCTTGCCTATCACTCCTTTGCTGAACGAATTGATCCGACTCCAGCCAACGGTGCTGATGCGACCTGTTGGGCCCTCGCCCACCATGTGACTAGCGTTTCCTTACAGCGGGTCAAACGGACAGCCTCCCAAATCACTTCCGCCCAACTAGACAGCATTCGTCGGCGGATCGCAATGGCCCTCGGGATCTGAGCAGTCATGATCAATTGGGTGGTCTTCGACTATGGCGGGGTGATCAGTCGTAGAACGGCGGCTCTCCCCCGCTTGGCTGCTCGCCTGGGGGTTGATGTAGGGGTTCTTTTTCAGGCTTATTGGCAACATCGAGGCGCTTATGATGCGGGTGAGCACTCGGACTTTACCTACTGGCAGGCCATAGGCGAAGAGCTTGGAGTGGTCATCGATCAAGCCACCGCTGTCGAGTTGACTAATGAAGATATGCGAGGCTGGCTGGAGACTGATCCTGAGGCGTTGGAGCTGCTTGAGGATCTCCAAGAGAGTGGGATGGCGTTGGCTCTTCTGTCGAATGCGCCGGGTTCTCTGGGTCGCGAAATAGAGCGTCAGCCATGGGCATGGCTCTTACGACAACGATTGTTCTCGGCTGACCTTGGAGTGACCAAGCCGGATAAACCAATCTGGCTGAAGCTGTTGCGCACCCTTGATGCAAAGGCCCCGGAATGCCTCTTTTTCGACGATCTCCAAAACAACGTTGACGGGGCCCTAGCTGTGGGACTACGGGCGGAGTGTTGGTCGGGAGCAGCTCCCGCACGGATGGTTCTGAATGATCTCGGCTTGCTTCACCGGTGACCTCAAACCGATTCGGCAGGCCAAATCCCGGAGGAGCCGCGGCGGTGGCTGTCGACCAGGTGGGTATCCACCATCCCGATCGATTCCATTAAGGCGAACATGGTAGTAGGTCCAACGAATGCGAATCCCCTCGCCCTCAGGGCTTTCGACAGAGCCACTGATTCGGAGGAGGTGGTGGGGATCTCCTCGATAGTGCGTGGGGCGGGCGTGGTGGCGGGTTGGAAGGACCAGATGAAGGCATCCAAGCCCCCTTCTTGCCGCAGCGCTAGGGTGGCCTGAGCATTGGTGATGGCGGCCTGTATCTTCATCCGGTTCCGCACAATCTCGGCATTGGCGAGGAGCCGTTCGACGTCACTTTCAGTGTAACCGGCGACTAAGTTGGGGTCGAATTCGGCGAATGCTTGGCGGAAGGCGGGGCGTTTGCGCAGAATCGTCACCCATGACAACCCCGCTTGGAACGCCTCCAGGCTGATGCGCTCATAAAGTGCCTGTTCGCTGTGAATAGGCATTCCCCATTCGGTGTCGTAGTATTCCCGCAGGAGCGGAACCGTCGCTGCCCACCGCGGCCGGGTGAGTCCGTCGTCGCATACCACCGCATTCGATGGGGCAGTTGTCTGATTTTCCATTTTCAGGGTTGACTAAACAGATCTAGTAGATGGTGCTTGATCTCGGGCCGGCTGGCGGCGACGAGGGTGAACATGGCTTCCCGGACCAACCGTTGAGCGTGTTGGCGGGCGAAAATCCCCGAGCTGCCTACGACGGCCATAAGTGTGCCGCCTGCACGATAGGCGAGCTCGGACGCGGCGGCTCGAGCGGCGGGCATAGATTCAGGGTTGGAGAGCCCACCGTCCAGGCCGATACGAATAGCGTCTTGTTGGCCCCGGAATAGCTCTGCGATCTCGGGTTGCCCGGCCTCCGCGATCATTCGGATGCATCGCCCCGCGACTCCCATCGCCAGGCAGCCGGCCAGCCGCGAGCCGATGCGCTGTCTGGCGAGGAAGTTGGGGTGTGAGGCCTCACCGATCACCTGCTCGAGGGGGAGGAAGTAATCCTCGAAGTGCAGCCGGACGGTGTTACTGCCCACCGCCACGACCAACGGCAGCTCCTCGGCGGCGATGCCACGGCCGATTTGGGCCTCGATCACTCCGCTGACGATAGTGCCCTCCGGGCCCCCGGCAGTGTCGCGTGCCGCGATCAGTAGCACGTCGACGATGCCCCATCCACTTACGAAGGGAGCATCGCCGCTGACCAGCCAGCCGCCCTCGGTGGCCGTCACCCACAGCCGTGGAGGTCGGGGGATCGCACCGGCCAATGCTACCCCGCTGCGTAGTTCACCCCGGATTGCGGGATTGAGGCATTTTTCTCGCAGATTCACATTTGTTGTGCTGGTGAGACCCAGCACCAAAGCGTGGTGCTGGAGCCAGGTGAACGTCGTGGTGAGGCATCCGCCAGATAGCGTCTCGACGATGTTCATCAACGATGGGAAGTCGATCTCACTGCCACCGGGTTCGGGCGCCCTGGCCAGGCCGTAGAAGCCCTGCTTGGCGAGTAAATCGAAATGGCTGCTGGGGATCGCGCCCTCGGCATCGACATCAAGGGATGCCGGAAACAAAACCTCGTCAGCTATAGTGTGCGCCCGCTCCAGCATGCTTATCATATGAGTAAGGCTACGAGGGGGACCATCTCGTTGTCTATCCTGCCCTAGCCACCCCTATCTAGCCACCCCTTCAGGCCATATCATTCCCTACTAACGTGGATCGTACAAACTTGCCCGCTGCCCCGGAACAGGCTCAACCGGCCGGGCAGGAGCCCACTCGTAGAATCAAGATTCGCCCAGGAACGCTGGGTTGGTTTCTCTGTTGGGCGGTGGTCTTTGCCGATCTGGGTACCTCGGTTTACTACACGCCGGGCATCCTAGTGCCCACCTTTGGGGTGCGCTCGGGCATTTTCGTTGCCATGACCTTCGTCGTCTTTGTCCTTCTGGCGATCAAATATGCGGAGATCACCTGGCGCTTTCCCGAAGGGGGAGGGGTGGTCAATGTCAGCGCCCGAGCCTTTCATCCCTTCGTCGGGCTCATCGGGGGACTCCTCATCCTGGTCGATTACTACCTCACGGCAGCGATCAGCGCTCTCTCTGGGGTGATCTATTTAGGGGTTGTCTTTCCAGCCCTAAGTCCGCAACCGGTGGTGGAGGGGCTGACGGTGACGGCGCTACTCGCTATCGGAGTGCTCAACTGGATCGGAATCAAGGACAGCGCTCGCACCTCGGCACTGATGGCGATTTTAGCCGGAGCGGGGCAGCTGGCGGTGGTGGCAGTTACTGCCTGGATACTGGGCTGGAGCGGCATCCAGCACACCTTTCATGTCCTCTCGGGTGGACCCCGTCTCACTCCGCTCTTCGTTATCCAGGGCTACGCCGGGGCCTTCCTTGCCTTCTCCGGATTGGAGACGATTGCCCAACTGGCCCCTACCATGCGTGAGCCGCGGCGGCGGATTGGTTATCAGGCGATGGGGGCGGCGATTTTGATCATGGCTCTGACTAGCCCCTTACTCACCATCTGGTCTACTACTCTGCTCACTCCCAATTCGGGTTTGGATCCCAACCAGCTGATCTCCATTCTGGGAGCTCGGATGGGCGGGGCGTTGCTCGGTGGTTACGTGGCGATTAGCGGCGCTCTGCTCCTAATTTTTGCCAGTAATGCGGCGGTCATTGGAGCCTATCACGTCTTTGTCGCCCTCTCCCGGATGGGCTTTCTGCCTCGAATTCTGGAAAAACGGAACAGCTGGCGCAACACCCCGCAGTGGGCGATCCTGCTGGCCGTTTTGGTGCCGGTGACGGTGATTGTGGTTAGCGCTGCCAACGTC
>JBOHUW010000203.1:0-4069 GCA_050734895.1 Candidatus Dormibacteraceae bacterium
GTCAACGTTCCCCTGGAGGGGCATAATTCGAAGATCCGGGCGAAGCCAGATCAGAAAGGCAGCCCGACGCGGGCTATCGGTACCGACTCTGGCCCCCACCGGGAGCGACTCTATTTTTTCCTGACCGGTGGCGGTCACCAAGGCGTCATGGGGATCCACCCGCTCCGGATAGGCGGCGATGGTCAATCCCGGACGCTCTCCCAGGGCCATATCCTTGGCGCTATGCACCGCCAAATCAATCTCCCCGGCCCGCAGCGCCTGCTCTAGGGCGGCGACGAAGATCCCGTCTCCGATCGCCACCCCCGGCCCGCGACGGTCTCCTTGGGTGAGTACTCGGATTAACTCCACCTCGTGGCCCTGGCCGCGCAGCCGATCGGCCAAAAGCTGACTTTGCCGCAGCGCCAAGCTGGAACTCCGGGTCCCGATTCGAAGCCGAGTTGGAAGAGACATCAGCCGTGGGCCACCTCTTTAATTATCTGGCGACTGCGAAGCCAGCGGATATATTCATCTCTTCCAGTGCTCACCAGAGCCGCTGCTCGCTCCATCCAGAGGGCATCGCTAGGCAGCTGATGAAAAAGTTGATCCATCTCCAGGTAGCCCTCTCCTAAACGCTCTCGGACCGCCTCCGGAACCGCCGGAGGAAAGGAGAGGTCAGCCAGCGGAGGTAGAGCTTCTCCAACCCGGGCGAGATCCACCCACTCTCCATTGAGCGCAACCAGGATTGCGGCCATCTTCGGGGCCAACTCGGCGGCCGCCCCCAAGGTCAGCTCTCCCTCTCGAGGAGTTCGAGTGGCCACCCGAACTATGGCCTGCGCTTGCTCGGCTGCCCGTGCCAGCGCTCGACCTACTGTTCCGGCTCCAACCACCAGGAGAGGTCGTTCTCTAATTGGGATCTGCCGCCCCACCCACTCCATCGCCCTGACCGCCAACCCGGAGGGGGCCGTCCGCCGACTCGCCCGCGCCTGCCGACCAACTGAGATCGCCGACTCGAAGAGCCGCCCGAGACGAAAGTCCACCGTCCCCTGCCGCCTCGCTGCAGCCAGCGCCTGACGCACCTGGTGCAGGACCTCATCTTCCCCGATCACCGCACTCTCCAGGCCGGCCGCAATCCGAAAAATCCGGTTTACCGCCGACTCGCCATCGAGCCTGATCGGGGTGACCAATTGAGGAGGATTTCCCCAGCCGTAGAGCTCCACCCGATGACACGTCCGAAGCAAAACAATTCCATCAACCAACTCTGCTTGTTGAGCCAACTCCGAACGAACCAGGGCATCGGTCTCCGCCGCCGTCGTTGCTGCCACCCAAATACTCATCACTGATCAACTCCCTGCCAGCCAACCAGGAAGCCGATCAGGAGCTGGTCCAACGCCGCCTCGGCCTCCAAAATCAACTCCATGGAGAGTGCTGGGTTCGAGCCGCGCTGCCCCAATGCCACCCCCAGCTCCTTCAGAAACGGCTGACGGAAGTGGAGGAAGGCGGCTACCGCCGCGGTGAGCTCAGCTCCCAAACGTCGGCTGTGGCTGCCATACTCCAGCGCATAATCTGTTGCCTGGCGGAGATTGGCCAGCGCGGGGCCGGGCTTCTCCGCCTCCAGATGAGCGAGCAGACACTCCACCATCCGTTGGCCGCGCTCCCGAAAGAGCTTGGTCTCCGCTCCCGGCAAACCCTCCAGCCAGGGCCAGGAGCTGCTCCCGCCCGCCGGCTTACGGCGATAGGCGGCCGTTATCTGCTCCCCGTAATCACTCATCTGAGGATGTGTCTTAGAGGTTGCCGGCAGCAACGCCTCGACCGCCTCCCGAGCAAAGCGACGGTGGCCACCCGGCGTGGTCAGTCGAGGCAGATGGCCACTATCGCTCCAGCGCCGCAGCGTGGTCGCCGTCACTCCAAGCAGACGGGCGGCCTCACCTAGGCTGAGCCAATTCTCCTCCGCTTCTCGCTCCGCCAAATGCACAATTCTTGACAAATCTATACAAACCTAACGCAGTTGAGCCGCTTGATGCATCAGTAAAAACCCCCGATTTATTACCGATCTACACCTGGTCGGCAAAGATGGCCAACCGCTGGTGGGCTAGCGCCCCGGCCCACAGCGGCCAGCAGGTAGTGAGCACGAGATGATGCTCTCCGGCGATGGTCTTCAAGACGGATAGATCAGTGGGCTCCACCACTCGTCGGCCGGTGATCCGATAAGTTACGTTGCCCTTTTTGGTTTCGATTACAATTTGGTCCCCTGCTTTCAGATTCCCGAACTGAATCCAGTAGGTGTTATGGGCCGCCAAACCCACTGTGCCCGGATATCCTGGCCAGCCACTGGAAGGATAATGTCCAGGACCGGCATAGAGGACGTCATCTGTTACTCCCTCCCGCACCGCGGCATAGTAATTGATCTTGGCTACTCGGATGGCAAAGGCGATATCGCCGCGGGGAACCGTCGGAGGCGGGTCAGGAACCGGCGATCGAGAATTTGCTCCTCGGGTCAGCACCGGCGCTGAGGAATGCGGCTGAGCCGACAACTCCTGCTGCCAGCGCTGGGTCAGCTGATTCTCCTGCCAGCTACCGTAGTAGTAATAAGCCACTGGAATCAGGCAGAGGAGCAGCCCCGAGCCCACCAGCCCGCGTCCCATCCAGCGCAAAATCCAAGCTTGACGACTGACGATGGCTCTCCGCTCGCCCCCCGATTTGGCCGGTGACGCCGACAACTTTGATCCAAAAGGGCGAGAATGGGGTTCATTATGTCGGAGAAGAATCGGCCTTCGCACGTCACTCCTACCCGGTCGCTCGAAGCCTGGGCGAAAAGGTTTGGGCCTCAATACTTTGCCGGAACCATCCAGGGCCGGATTATTGCCTTCGTCTGCATCCTCTTCCTGGTATTGCTTTTCGGACGGAACTTCCTCTCCCACTTCAGCTATTCCGACCTCCCCATAACAGTAATCGTAATTGCTGCCGTCGGTTGGTCACTAGGAAAAAGATCGCTGGGCGCTGTTTCGCTATGTGCGGTAGCAATTCACCTAGTCGAAACCTATCTCGGCCATCAGGGTTTGCTGGTCGCGGTGGTCGGAGTTATCGGTCTTCCGCTGGTCGGAATTACCACCCGTTTGCTGGCTGTTGGCCGGGCCCGACATCGGCTCCTCGGTGAACAGCAACGGGAGCTGCGCCAGCTGAACTTCCTGTTGGAGACCGCCGAGCAGCTGGCCGGTAGTCTGAACGAGGAGGAGATACTTACCATCGGAGTCACTGCCGCCGCCCGAGGGGTTTCCCGCACTTCCGGCGGCCGACGTGCTCGCGCTTCATTTAACCAGCTGCAGGGCGACACCTTGCAAATTGGAGTTGAATCCGATGAATCAGGAACCATCGGCTTCCAATATCCTCTAACTCGGAATCCGGCCGCTTTAAAAGCCGTGGCCGGAAACCAATCCACCTACATCCTCAGAGAAGAGTTCATCGGAGCACTTGATGAGTTGGCGACCAAGCTCGATGTAAAGGCCTCCATCTACGCCCCGGTCAGGGTAGGAGACCGAATTGAAGGGTTGTTGGTGGCCAGCCACCTCGATGCTCCAGAGGTAGAAGATAGTGAGCTGCGCCTGATGGAGGTGCTGGCTCGACTAGTCGGCCTGGCGATCGGAAACGCCGAGAACCTGCGTCATCAGGAGGATCACACCCAACAGATGGCCGAGGTTGATAAAACCAAGCTCAATCTCCTCAATCTCGCCTCTCATGAATTGCGCGGACCACTTACCGTGGCCCGAGGGTACCTCTCGATGTTATTTGATGAAATTTCAGCCCAGGCAACAGAACGACAAGCCGAGATGGTGCCGATCACCATCAGCAAGCTGACGGAGATGGAAATTCTCTTGGATCAGATGCTGGAGGCCTCCAAATTAAATCAGGAACAGACTAAGCGTCACCCCCGTCCCACCGACCTCCGACGAATCGCCAGTGAGGCGGTCGGGCTAATCCGCCCTCTGGTGATAGACAACCGCGAAATTGCCCTACAGCTGCCCGACCAAGAGGTTAGGGTGATGGTCGATGCCGATCGGATAACCACCATTATCAATAACCTGCTCACCAACGC
>JBOHUW010000204.1:0-4068 GCA_050734895.1 Candidatus Dormibacteraceae bacterium
GCACCGTCCAGAGCGGCCGGCGGAAGGGGACTTGCCAGTAGGGCACCCCCTGAAGATGGCGGGAGAAACCCGCTTCGGTCAGACGATCATCCTCTGCCAAACGCACAGATCGACTCCTTTCAGCGATCAACTGGGCTGTCTCCGCCGCCCGCAGCAAGGGACTGTGAACGATCCTGACCAGTCCCCGAGGAGCAAGTTCTCGACCCAAAGCCTGAGCCTGGGCCTGGCCCCGACGGCTGAGCCCAAAGCCAGGCAGATGTCCATAGAGCAGATGTCTCGGATTCTCCACCTCGGCATGACGAATCAGGAAAACTCGGGTCAGCTTGCTCAACGCCCGTTAAGACTAACCGAGATCATCCACTCCTGTACGATTGAGCACCGTGACTGACGCACTAATCATCTTCAAACCCGACGCCTCTCACCGCCTCCCGATTCGCGCCGCCATGTGGAAGTGGCTAAGCAGCGAGCAGGGGTGGAAGCTGAACTCCCTCAGCTGGTATCAACCTTCCAGCGCCCTGATCGAGCAACACTACGACTTCTTGCAGGGTCGGCCCTTTTTCCCCTGGCTGGTTGACTTCATGAGTGCCCTTCCCCTCTTGGTCGGACGAATCACAGCGGGTGCGGCCACCCTGGAGCAGATGCGTTACGAGTTGGGTGAAACCCGTATCTCTGAGTCTCGGCCAGGTTCACTTCGGGAACGGTACGGCATCGGCAGTGGGGTGAATGTCCTCCACCTCTCCGACTCCCCCGAATCGGGAGCCAAGGAGTTGAAGCTGTGGGCCTCCGAACTCGATCTGGATGCTGTGAAGGCAGAGGTAGCGATTGAAACAGGGTACCCGGACCACACCTTCCAGCTCCGCTCCCTAGCCAACCAATACGCAGCTGAAACCCATCGTGAGCTGGCCGGCCAGGAGATCAAGCGGCTTCTGGCCGAGGAATCATCCCTCTCAGACGGTGATTTTGAGTCCTTAAGCCGAATCATTCTCGGCGCCTTTGTCTGAGGGCGGGGCGAGCTAGGAGGATTCCTCCCCGCTCGCCTCTGTCGTTCCCACAGCCTCGGCAGTCATCTCCTCTTCCTGAGCACTTACCCGGCTGGGCTGAATCTTGACCAGCAGCTCATCCGCGTCGCCGATTGCGGTCACCCCTTCGGGCAGCTCCAGATCCCCCAGCCGAATTCCTGCATCCACCTCAGCCAATCCGGAGACATCAACCGTAATCACCTCCGGAATTGCCGCCGGCAGACACTCCACGCGCAAAGTCTGGGCTAGGGCCATCAAATCCCCCAGGCCAGTCTTGACTCCCGCCGCCTCCCCAATGAAAGCGAGCGGAACTTCGACTTGCATCTTCTCCCGCAGGCTGACCTGCTGGAAGTCAACATGAAGCGGAGCGTTGGTACGGGGAGAGTGCTGCACCGCCTTGATCAAGACCTTCTTGGGTCGCCCACTCTCCACCACCAGATCAACCAGCTGGGTTAGCCCGGCCCGATTGAAGAGGCGTTCGAAGTCGTAGGTACTAATTTCCAGGGACTGTGCCGCCTGGGAGTGACCATAGATAACTGCTGGGAGCCGACCCTGATGACGAAGTCGTCGACCCGACTTCCCCAACATCTGTCTTTTGCTCGCCTGGAGGGTTAGTTGCATATTCGTATAATGCCAGGTTGAGAGTAGCAATTGATGAATTCCCCTACCCGGTTAGCACTGGTTATCACCGTAAGCATGATCGTCGTGGTCAGCCTGCTTACGGTAGCCGGAGTCCAATCTACCGGACCGACCAAGACCGCGGCCCAGGATTTCCTGGTCGCTCACCAAGAGTTGCGGGGTGCGGTTCTGAAGGCGCGAAGTGAGGGCTACACCTCCACCGATCTGCTACCGATCAGCCTCCAACTCCACCAGCTTGACTATCAGCCGGCGCCGCTTTGGCTGAGCAGCCGACCTAGCTTCTACCGTCAGCTGACTGGCCAACTCGGCCAGCTCCAGATTGAACTTCAAGGCGATATGAACCGGGCAACTCAGAAGGCTCAGGAGACCTCCCAGGATAATCTTAAGACCGCTGGCCAAGCCATTACCCAAGGCGCGAGCGAGGGTTTGGACCAGGCCACCACCTCCTCCCTGCAGGATCGTCTACATACTCTCCAAACTGCCCAAAGTGGAAGCCACACGCTGCAGGATTTTCGGCGGGTGGATGGCAACGCCCGGCAGCTGATCGCCGACTCCCAAGCTCTGCTCAAGGCCCAGGCAGAGGAGAATCAACTCCTTGAACAGAGCGCTCAAAAGCTGATCGCCGAGAATGGTGGAAACATCCCCGCCCTCCAGCAGATTGCTCAGGGCCTGCTGCCTGGAGCCCAAAATGACGCCTCGGTGGCGGCCTACCTCAACTACGGCCACCAGTTCCAAGGCGATTATCTCCCTCTGAATATCGCCTACCAACGGCTGGAGAAGTATGCCTCTAATGCCGGTTCCTCAGATCTGCACCAGGTCGCCTTAGCCGCGGCGGCGAGTCAGCGCTACAGCAGTCAGATTCACGACCTCCTCTATCAAGCTATGCCCGCGCAGACGATCGTGGTCTCCTTTCAAGATCAGGCCTTGTGGGCTTACCAGAATGGAAAGTTGGTGCAGCACACCCCGGTCACTACTGGAGAGAAGGATCTACCGACCGATTTCGGAGCGATGCATGTATTACGTAAAAACTCCCCTTGGCAGATGAACTCCCCCTGGCCGAAGGACTCCCCTCACTACTATCCGCCCACTATGGTCAAGATGGTGCTCTGGTTTACCAATACCGGCGAGGGACTGCACGATGCCCCCTGGGAGTTTCCGAGCCAATTCGGCCCCGGCGGTCAATACGGAGGGGCGGCCAGCCATGGCTGTATCCACCTTCCCGACAGCGCGGAGAGCTTCATGTACGGCTGGACCAACATCGGAGCCTCGGTAATTGTCTATCCGGGGAATGGATCATCGGTAGCCAACCAGCTCAATCAGATGACTACAGACGACCACGGCATCCCTGCCAACGGCAGCGGTTATCGCGGGGCGTAGTAGCTGTCGGGCGCCGCTATGAGTTGGTAGTTCGCCGACGGCGGATGAAGGCTCTCGGGCCGGGGAGCAAGCGGCTGGTGCCACTCCGGGTCTCCTTCAGCTTCCAGGTCTTGAGCCGATTCACCTTAACCATCTCCGCCAATTCATCATTAAGCGATTTGAGCTGCGCCCTCTCCTCTTCCAAAAGATCAAGGCGCCGGATCAACTCATGGCCCAGCTCGCGAGCCGAAGCGACCGGAGAGATGACCAAGGTGGGCGAGGCGGGAGGAAGTTCAACCTGGACCAGATTGTTCTCTTCGAGAGCCACGATCAGGCGGCTGTTGTAGCCGGCCAACCGCTTGTTGGCACGACGAAGAACCTTGATCTGGCTGGCCAGCTGATTCAAAAGTTCGTTGAGGTCAGAATCGGTGGCCCCGGTCAAGGGTAATTCTACCGATGGAGGTGGCTCGGGCTCCGGGGCAGCCGATATCTCTGCCTCACTTACATCTTCACTCATCTAGAGTTAATCCTAACTGTCCGCCCTAGAGATCGGCGGCAGCAAGAAGCCGGCCGTACGCCCCTGCCAACTGCGCCACGCCTCCCAATGCTGCATTCGACCTCCCCGAAGATCCCAGTTGGCATCCCAGAGCAACATCCAGAGCGCTCCCTGCTGATCATTCGCTGTAGCACGGATTATCCCCACATGCCCATGGGGCATTCCACTCGACCGAGCTAGGATTATCACTGCTCCTGGAACCGGGCCGAAGTTGGCCATTCCCGGTGCGAGCAGCCGGTCTCGCTGAGCCCCTCCCCTCACCTCGGCCGCCCAATCCCCGGCATCACCACGCACCCCATCCAGCACCCGATGGTCAAAGGCAGCATAGGCTTGATAAGCAAACCAGGTGCACTGGGAGCTATCCGGAAAGGGGTTGCCGAAGCCGGCGAGGGATACCTTCGGCGACCACAATAAGGCGGGTATGGGGACCGGTATTTTAATTTTCAAAGCAATCGGCAACGGATCCGCCGGCCAGCTGATAGCTCCACCGGTCAAGGT
>JBOHUW010000205.1:0-4062 GCA_050734895.1 Candidatus Dormibacteraceae bacterium
TTGCATTGAAAGGGCAAATGCCTGAGAAGTTTCCTCAAGCTTTTGCCGAGTTGGCAAGGAATACGCTTGACATCCTAGAGGAAGTTCAGCACAAGCATCGCCAACAGAGCGACAGCGGCGAAGGCTGGTATCTAGTAGCACGCCCGGACCGTCCATATTGGCCAGTAGCACTGGAACAGGCTGCTCGCCGCGCGATTGAAACCGAGGTCAGCCTCGATATGGCAGCCCAAGAGTTGAAACAGCTGCGAGAAATCGAAGCTGGAAAAGAGTATGGGGATGATCTAGGCAGAGTTCTCTATGAAGCAATTGAACAGCTCGCCATACGTCTCTTGCCTCACTATCCTGAACTCGGATTTGCGCCTATAGTGAGACATCTTGTTAAACCTATTGGGCCAGTATTCGAACAGTGGAAACAAACTCTGACGCCTATCTCAGATAAGGAAGTCGAGGAACTAAAGGCTACTCGCCGCTTTACTCGACTACTAGCTGACGAGATTGAACCTCAAGTTGGAGATGATTTTATTTCCAAGGCACGCGAATGCATCGGTAGCTGCTGGCGCGACCCTATTGGCCGCCTTGTTGTTGAACTTCAGAAAACTACATCTGAAGGCACTACAGTATTTGCCGTTGAATGGCCGACCACCCTTCCTCATGAATGGAATGAGGAGACGATCCTTGCCTCAGATCCTGAAATGTCAGGTACTTTATTTGCCATTAGTTCCGCTCTTGACGGCAACCTAAGGGTGGATCCTGTACCCAACCCTGGAGCTGAACCCAATTACTCCTGGGGATATGAAGGCACAAGTCCTTGGAATCTGTACTGGGCATTATTCCGATGCGCTTGTGGCCTATACGCATCGCAAAATAATGAGTGGAAAGGTGATCGACTTGATGCGCTTTATGAGCAGAGCAAGTTGTGGCGATACATAACCACCTTGGATGGTGACGCTCCTTTCCGATTGCGTTGGTCACAAATCCAGGCATGGGTGCATGAAGACAGCCGCAGCCTTGAACGGATTAATGGAAATTGACAACGATCTCTCGGTCTATGCCTCAATGACTCTCTTGCCTCAGGTCATTGGGCTTCTTAAGAGCCTGAGCCCTTTCGAGTTCATCACCAATTGGCGACAGGAGAATACAAAACGAGAACTTCAATCGCAAAACTTCGCAATTGAGCTTTGCAAGTTGGCGTCTCCCCAATCGCGGGATTGGTTTGCTGCTGTGAGCTTGAGAGGCTTTGCTTTGTCCGCTGGCCTAGCTCAGCGTCCGGGTAGAAAAATTCGCACGAAGAATCGGCTCAACGGAAAATCTCGCTTGCGATGAATGGTGGATAAGGCGCCATTCTGCAAAATTTCCTTATCCTGTTTTAAGATCGATATGTGGTCCTTCGAACTCGATAGAGTGGTTCGTATTCTGTGCAACTGGGGGCACCACCCTCCAAGTTCAAGGAGAGCTCTTCACCCTCTATGTATCCCATTGTGCAATGGCTGAATGCTCACACAATGCTCACAAAGGGTTTGCTTAGTTCAGCAGCAGTGGGGTGATGGTACCAGAAGAATGACCTGCGAATCTAACGGGCGGACCTATGATCCGGACTCCTTCAGAGATCGATTCCAGGCGCGAGCCGCGGAGGCAAACGTGCTAGTGATTCGCTTCCGTGTAAAATCCAAGTGTGACTGAAGATGATGTTATCCAGTTTGTAGCCGGCTTACCGGGAGTGGTTCCCATTACTGCCAGCGAGGCTAATGGTGGGCCGGAGGACTCGTGGGGTAACTCTTTCTTCTTTTACGATCCTAACAACAGTCTACCAACAAACCAACGGTTTCCTTTCACGACAATCGTCACTAAGGACTATGAGGGGTTCGATACCTCATCGAACTTAAATCGTCCCGGGATCTTTCGACTGAATATGGCTGTTGGTCGCCAACGATTTGAAGAGCTATTCGGTTACTCGCCAGCTGAGCATGCAGGTCACGCACAGAGTTTCGACTATGCCGCCTTGTATCAGATCATCCCACATCCGATGTATGCAGTCCAGGGGTGGGTGTCAATTGTGTGCCCGAGTATCAGAACTAGTCAAGAGGCGGGTTCGTTGATCACCTACGCCCATTCACGTGCCACAGAGAGGTATCGACCTCGCGCCTAAATCCTCTGTTGGTTCATTAAGCAGATCATCTGCATTGATTGAATTTGCCATTAGTCCTTCTGGAATTCATCGGCACCTGTTTCACTGATCTTAATTGGGTGAAAGGTCGATCACCTCAAGATCCCTAGAGCGATCTGTGCTCCTTCGAATTCGACAGAGCGGTTCGTATTCTGTGCAATTGGAGGCACCACCAATTCAAGTTCAAATCGGGGCTCCGGGCCCTGCGCTTAACTCTTGTTTGAGATTGGCCTGAGACCATTTTCCCAAAACAAAGCTAGATTACCTTTCTTGCCGGGGCAATACCAAAGGTAGAGTAGGTTCGCGGATTTTGCTGCTGAAACAGGCACTTCAAGACAAATCGTCATTTGGAGTCCGTGATCAGGCTGTCCAAAAAGTAATCCAAGTCGAAGTGGGCGCCCGTTCTGGCTCAAGGATTGGTTCACCTGTTGCGATGTCGATCTTGATCTTTCGCGGTTTGGCACCCATCGGTCCAGCATAGGAGACCTTCATTACGTCATGATCTTCGATCAGGTCTAAGAAGGGAAAGCCCACACGTTCTTGGGTCTGCTTTAGCGCCCCTCCGAATCAATTCAGACGCAGCGTGGAGAGTGAGGTCTGCCGCAGAATAGTCGAGATCTGCCGAAAACCGGTAGTTGGCAAAGTGCGCCAGGCGCAGACAGGTTCCTCCCTTGAGAATCAATCGTGAACTGACCGTTTTTTGGGGTGGTGGCTAATGGCATTGCGGGCGGGGCCGAGCTCGATTGTGGTCAGACCATCTGGTCCTCTTTATGAGGTCGAGTCAGCGCTTCTGGCCGACGCTCCCTTCCACTCCACACATGGCACAGCACCTGCGAGACGCCGCAACCCAATGGGTCGTGTATCGGTCGGGCAGATCAGTTTTCACCTAGCCAGGCTGAAAAATGATCGACTGATGGGATGGTTGGTCGGGTCTCATTGTGTCACGGCGAGAGCAATATTTGCCCAAATGCTACGGTTGACCGATGCCGCGTGCACTTGTTGTCGGTGGTACTGGTCTGATCGGACGCGCTACGACGCGCCGGTTGCTGGCAGCCGGATGGGAAGTTGATGTAACTGGCAGGGATCGTTTGCATATGCCTGAGGATGTCGCCGCGGCTGGGGGGCGATTCATCGCGGCCCACCGTAACGATGCGAACCGGCTTCGAACGGCCTTCAGAGCGGGAGCTGACCTGCTTGTCGATTGTCTCTGCTTTACCGCCGAGGATGCCCGTCGGCTCTTGCCCTTAGTCGGCGATGCCGGATCGACAGTGATGATCTCGAGCAAAGCCGTGTACGTCGATGCTATCGGAAACCACTCGAACTCGACCACGGCTCCGAACTTCGAAAGCGCAGTCCGGGAGTCACAGCCGACAATGGCTCCGAGTAGCAACGTGGCTTACAAAAGCCGCGAAGGCTACGGCGCCAACAAGGTCGCAGCCGAGCAGGTCCTGCTCGACAGTGGCCACCCCGTCACCGTCCTGAGACCGTCAAAGGTTCACGGGGATGGAGCGTTGAAACCGAATGAATGGGTCTTCGTCAAACGTATCCTCGACCGGCGGCCGGCCGTTTTCCTGACCCGCCGCGGCGGGGGCATTGATCACACAAGCGCAGCCGCCAACATCGCCGCTCTGATCGAAACTGTCGCCAGTAAGCCCGGTCAGCGCATCCTCAACAGTGTGGATCCCGACGCACCAAGTGCGCTAGAAATCTCGCGAATCATCGCCCGGCATCTTGATTACCAGTGGGATGAAGTACTACTCGACGACCACGCCGAGGCCGAACTCGGACGACACCCGTGGGACAGACTGCCTCCTGTCCGCCTGGACATGAGCGCGGCACACCAACTCGGCTATCAGCCGGTCGGTGACTATGCTGCTACAGTCGCCACCGAACTGAAT
>JBOHUW010000206.1:0-4050 GCA_050734895.1 Candidatus Dormibacteraceae bacterium
GTAGAGCTTGACCTCGAGCCAGCTCCCTGGATCGAGGTCGATTAGGCGTCCGGTGCGCTCGTAATCCTCGCTTTGCAAGTCCGGCACCATGCCCCAGCCGTTTGGCGAAGTTGGGTTGAGCCATTGCCCGGTGGCGTATTTTCCCAAGCGGAGTAACGGTGCAGCCCGGAACCGAGCTCTTTGACATCTGGGGCGACCACCTCGGTGCTCCCGCGGCGGGCTTGATTCAGGTGTTGGTGGTAACTATTTGGAGGGAACAGCAGCGGGCCAAGGCATGATCGCAGATAGACTTAGCGGGTAGGATTGTCGGTCAATGACTCCGCAAGAGTTGATTGAGCAGACTAAACGCCTCATAACCATCCCCTCAACTACAGATAACCCGGCGGCTCTCCGCCGGGCAGTGGACTTCGTCGCCGATATTGCGGGAAGTTCTCCTAATGTGACTATTGAACGCTTTGAAAGCGGTGGTAAACCAAGCTTTTTGGCCTACCGGGGTAAGCTCCGCCCAGCTAAGTTTGACCTTCTGCTCAACGCGCATGTAGATGTGGTTCCCGGCTGCCCAGAACAGTTCGAAGCCTTTGAGGCCAACGGTAAGCTTTATGGTCGGGGGGCTCTGGATATGAAGGGCACTGCTATGGCCTTGACGGATGGTTTCTGTGAGCTTGTGGACGTGGTCCCCTATCAGCTCGGACTCCAGCTCGTATCTGACGAAGAGATTGGAGGTTACAACGGAGCAGGATTCCAGATCAAGCAGGGGGTTCGAGCCAAGTTTGTGCTCATAGGCGAGTATGGAACCCACCGCCATGCGATATACCCTGCTGCTCGCGGGATATGTTGGGTGGAGGTTGCCTTTCCGGGTAGGAGGACCCATGGCGGTCACCTATGGAGGGGCAGTAACGCGGTGGTCAGGGCCAGCAACTTCATTAGAGCCGTGCTGAAGCATTATCCGATCCCAGAAGAAGAAAGCTGGGTCACCACGGCCAGTATTTCTAGCCTTAATACTCCTAACCAGACTTATAACCAGGTGCCCGATAGGGCAACGCTAAAGGTTGACTTTCGCTTTATTCCTAATGATCCAGCTTTTCGTAATCATGATTCTTTTCGGGCTTTTATAGCTGGCATTGACCCGGCGGCGGAGCTGATCAGAATAGAGGCGTTCGAGCCCGCGGTTAATACCCCTCTACTCAACCTCTTTATTCAGGGTCTCAGTAGGGCTATACAGCGGCCACAGGAAGGGATCCGCAATATCTTGCTCGCTCGGCCGCCAGCGATGGCCGACACTTTGAGCTGGTGAACAACCCGGTGGGGGAGTTTGGGCTCTATGGACAAGACCCCCACAGCGACCAAGAGTACATAGAGTTGAGTTCATTTGCCGAGTATCAGGCGATCTTGCGCGAGTTCTTGCTCCGGCCGACGCTGTAGCAGCCTGAACAAGAATCTAAAATCGAAGCATGGACATCAAGCCTGTCAACCTGATTGACCTCCCGACCCCGAAGTTTGCTCCGCTGTGATCAGTGGTTGAGATAGGCAGCCTGTAGCCCGTCCAATCCCACTTCGTCTAGCAGGCACAGCGCGGTTCGAGTGATGACGCCGGCATTGAGCTCTTTCATCTTGACAATTTAACCTAGGTAAATGTATCCTTAACCTTGTTAAGGAGGTGCGTCATAGATCAAACGCAGATAGTGATAGCTGGTGGTGGCCCTGTCGGCCTGTTGCTGGCCTGCGAATTGCGCCTGGCCGGGGTCAATGTGCAGGTGTTCGACAAGCTTGCCGAGCGTACCGGTGAATCCCGTGCCTCCGCACTGCTTCCTCGTACGTTAGAGCTGTTTGACCAGCGTGGCATGCTCGAACCTTTTCTGGATCTGGGCGTTTTGGGCCAGCTTGGCCACTTTTCCGGGCTGTACCTTGACTTCAGCCGTTTCGATACCCGCCACCCTTATGCGTTGAGCCTATTGCAGGCCAAGATCGAGCGCTTGCTCGAGCAGCGGGCCAAGGAACTCGGTGTGGAGGTGTGCTTCTCCTCTGAGGTGACCGGCTTCGTCCAGGACGAGAGCGGCATCATCGTGGAGGTCAGCCAGCCCCATGGCCACTACAAGGTGCGCGCAGAGTATTTGGCTGGTTGCGATGGCGGCCGCAGCACGGTACGCAAACTGGCTGGTATAGAGTTCCCCGGTACCCCTGCTACCATGACCACCCTGTTCGGTGACGTCAAACTAACCGCGCCGCCAGCCGCCGTTATCTTCCAGGAAGCCGCAGAAAACGGCAGGTTTTCGGTATTGAGCTATGAACCTGGGTGGTATCGAGTGGTCACTCAGGAATACGACAGAGTAAGAGATCGGGATACCCCGGTGACCTTCGCCGACCTGCGCGCTGCGTTTATCCGGATTGCCGGTACCGACTATGGCATGCACAGCCCCAACTGGATCTCCAGCACCAGCGATGCGGCTCGGCAAGCCTGTCGCTACCGGGCGGCCCGAATTTTGCTGGCCGGTGATGCCGCGCATATCCACTATCCTCTCGGGGGTCAAGGCCTAAGCACAGGCCTGCAGGACGTGTTCAATCTGGGCTGGAAACTTGCCATGGTAGTACATGGTCACGTCGAAGATTCTCTGCTGGACACCTACCACACCGAACGCCATCCAGTCGCCGCCCGCGTTTTGCACAACACCCTTGCGCAAGTCGCCCTTACCCGGCTAGATCCACAAAGCGTTGCACTTCGCGAGGTGTTCGCTTCCCTGGTCGCCCTCGATGTAGTGAATGAGGATCTTGGCGGCTTGATGTCCGGTCTCGATGTGAAGTATCCTCTTGGTGAGAAGCATTCATTGCTCGGCTGCCGCGTTCCTGATCTCGACTTGAAAACCAACGATGGCAGTACGCGTCTCTACAAACTATTGCGTCCCGCTCGGCCGATCCTGCTCGACCTGGCCGATGACCCGAGCTTGCGCGATAGCGCCAAAGGCTGGTCCGGACGCGTCGATGCAATCACCGCAATCTGCCCGGTCGATCGCTGGAGCATTCCCGGTGCGGGCAACATCACTGCACCCGCAGCAGTCCTCGTTCGACCGGACGGTTATGTCGCCTGGGTACCCGAATCCGACACTAGCCTTGCCGCCGCGCTGACCACATGGTTCGGCCCGGAAAATAGAAATAAGGAGTAAATGACGATGACGAACAACAAGACTGTGATAACCACCCCGACCGACACCCAATTCCTGATCACCCGAGAATTCGATCTCCCCAAACACCTGGTTTACCAAGCCTGGACTACACCCGAACTGATCAAACGCTGGTTCAGCGAAGATCAGGCCGAGCTCACCACCGTCGAAATGGATTTGCAAGTCGGCGGCACATGGCACTTGACCGTGACGATGGCCAACGGAGCCGAAGCCAATGCCTCCGGCGAATACCAGGAGATTGTCCCCAATGAGCGTTACGTCACTACCCAAGTCTTCAGCGACCGGCCCGATGAGCCCATCGAGGTCATCTTCACCCTGACCGAAACCGATGGCCGGACGACGTTGACCATCCTCGAAGAACATCCGAGCCAGCGGTACCGCGACGAACACCTTGCCATGGAAGAGTCCATGCCGGGAAAGCTGGATCGTTTGGAGCAACTCATGAAATCGGTTCACTGAGTGGGAGGGGGTGCCAGATGAAGTTCGAGGTGGCTATTGATGTCCCGATCCCAGCGCGGGACGGGATTACTCTGGCGACGAACATTTGGCGGCCCTGCTCCCCTGATCGGTTGCCTGTGCTTTTGGTGCGCACACCATACGGCAAGAACGATCTCGGCGACGATGCCGTAGACCCGAGCCTGTCCGCGCTGCTGGAGGCCGGCTACGCGGTTGCGGTGCAGGAGTGCCGGGGCACCTGCCGTTCCTTGGGCGTGTTCGAGCCCCACATCAAAGACGCGGAGGGATGGCGCTGGAGGCACTGCTTAGCTGGAGCACGTTAATGGTGGGGAACAACGCCAATGGGGAGCCCCGAACTTCCTAGAGTTCCCTCAGCTTCTCCCAGACCGAGATATGGCGCATGCTATCGTTTGTGAAC
>JBOHUW010000207.1:0-4038 GCA_050734895.1 Candidatus Dormibacteraceae bacterium
GGGCCACCCTCAAACCTAAGAAGCAAATTGGGGCAGCCCAGATGAAACCCAAGGAGATTTCAATGAAGTTTAGCATGCATATTTTGAAGAGAACCTTGAACAGCTTAAGCCGCAAGGCGGCGAGATGAAGCTAGATACGGTATTGGACATAGAAGAGGGCGATTTGGTTCGAGCGAAGTATTTCTTCATGGACTCCATCTCTCTAGAGTTCTTCTCTTCCAATGAGGAAAATCCCATAACTCTGATGGGCCCAACACTGAGGGTGCAAAGGCTGCTGGAGGAGGCGCTAAATGCCTGCTCAAAAGCTGTTCCTGGTGGCCCACCGGTGCGGGGAGTCTCTGGAGAAGATTAGAGAACGAGGAAAAGCCAAACATCCGAGCTGAAAAGGTGTAATTATTGCCGGCCACAAATCTCAGGAGAAGAGCACCTAATAGATATGGTCAGGGGGCAGTCAATCATACTGGAGCGGTAGCTCTGAGCCACTTGGCGGATACGTTGGGGGTGACCAAATTGCTATCGATGGGCACCAGATATTTGCGCCGGCGTAGAGCTGCTCACGACCGTGGAGTGGTGCTGCGAGACTTGGCGGTGAGCATCGCCAACGAGGTCGACAGCATAAGCTATATGGGGAGCTTGCGCGAATAATCCCAAGGTTCACGGCAAGCTGGCCTCTGGGGCGACGGTGATGCGAGTTGTGCGGGCGATGGCCGAGATATCCAAGGGCCTGGAACTACTGCGATAGGTGTGGGCAAAGGCGAGAGAGCAGGCGTGGAGATTGACCCCTAAAGATGACCTCCATTTGGTTGAATTGGTTGAGGGGAATAGTCTGCCATGAAAAGCTCAGCAGGGCACGGTTTCCGGCGGGTATTGATGCTCCGACGATGTACGGACCAAGGAGATGAAAACCTCGTATCCTAGGAGCATGGCTATGCTTGCCCCTGATCCGTTTGAAGCTGAGATGGAACGCTTTCTCGCGAGTGAAGAGATACAGAAAGAACTGGCGGAGATCGAGCAGGAGTTCCAAGATGGCACTGTTGAGACGTATTCGCATGCCCAGGTTGGCGAGTATCTAGCTAAGCGGGGAGTCGTTTTGCCTGATCACACTTCTAGCTGAAACACCTTCCTTGATGAATGTTGACTGGACTAAGAGGGCCCGCAGAGACCTCAGTAGAATTGTCGATTGGGCCCCCAAATCTGCTGCTCGTATCTATCTTGAAGTGGAGTGTTTGGCCAAATCTCCGTTTCCGGGCGCGCACCGTCGGCTGAGGGCTTGGCCGAAGGACCATGCGCGTGGGGTCCCACCATACATCATCCTCTACCGGGTTCAAAAGGGATATTTGGTAGTTACGGGTATCAAGGATACCCGTAGGCATCGTGAGCCCTTTTATTAAGGTTTCGACTCGGCTTTTTGCTCAAACAATTCTCTTTTTTTCCTCCTCCCGGCTAACCGAGGATGACCCCAACCTTAGCAAGGGACACGTTAAGAGCTCTAGCTAGCGCTCTTGGGAGGACGAGGACTAATAGACCGGATTCCAATTAGTGGCCCCGCTCGAGTTCACCCGAGTTGAATCTCGGTAACTTCTCATCCCTTACTGGTATTCCCGCAAAGGTCGGACGATGAGCGGCAACTCGCTCAGACACGTTATTAAAAATTCGCTCTAATGGTAGCTCTCTAAGCAAATGAGGTTCACCTACTAACAGATCGCGAGCTTCAAAGAGACCCTCGGCGGCTATTTCATCTTTCCTTACGAGGCTTACCGCCTGATCAGCCCTGTATCCGAAATGGTTTGGTGGAAGGTTGCCTTCGAGCCTCGCAACTGCTTGAGCGAGGTGATTGACGATCATTGCTGTGTTGACCAACTCGCCGCCCTCAAGACGCACATGCTCCTTGTTATTGTCATATCAGCCGTGGGCTAATGTATCTGAAATCACCGTAAATTCGCTCGACGGGTGGCCTTGCAAGGTGCCATCTGCGAGTCCTTGGACTCCCGATGTCAAGGCTTTAGCCCAAGAAGCCTCTCGTTCTGGCGGAAGAGAACATTGTAATATTGGATAGGTATTGCCTTCATGCGTGATTACTTCTGTTTGCTTAACGTATGGCGTTAACTCAGCTATGATTCGATTTCTGGCGCTTGTGTAGATTCCGTGGGTCATTTTGAGCGACCAGGTAGTGGGGGGTGAAGGGCGCCGAAGTGAGCATGGCGAGACCGATGATAGGCTCGGCAGAGTGAAAACCAAAGCCACGGCGGATGATTAGCTTGATGCGAGTATTCAAAGACTCGACGCGGGCATTGGTGAGGCCGTGAACCAAGGTGGCGAGGATGGCATCGGCTCCAAGTTCAGAGAAGAAACCTTCCATGGTCTGTTCATCACGCCCCTCGGCTGCCCAGACCAGATGTCCAGTATCGTGGTCGACCACTACCGTCAGGTACTTGTGTCCCTTGCGGAAGGCCGTCTCGTCGATTCCGACTCGTAGCATTCGGCTGACTCTAGCCACAATCCAACCTACCGTCCGCCAAGAGGTCCTCATCAGCTTGGATATCGCGCTGCTACTGCAGTTCACCGCTAACCAGCTCACCTGGTCATCGAACGAACGGGTGGAACGGGCCCCATGCTCAGCCTAGGACACCTGGACTACTACCACGCCGTGCTCCAGGCAGCTTATCCGAGGTGCTGAAGCCTCCAGATAGCAGCGGGTAGAACCGAGATCCAGGGCCCGCCAACGACGACGCCCATCCCCCTGGTCGTAGATCGGCCCCCGCTTGCCGCAAATCCCGCAGCGTTTGCCCCCTCGACCATCGCTGTGCACCTTGACTACCACCGATTCCCCTTCCAATTCGACCGCTTCCAGCACACAACCCTTCACTCCCAGCAGTCGAGCCCATATCCTTAGATTTCGCACGCCGTTCCTCCTACATATTCGAACCGATTTATCACGGCACGAATTGTATTTGGCGCGGCGTGCTCTCTACTTCAGATCACCCTCAAAATGACCCACGGAATCTACACAAGCGCCTTAAATAATATGATGTCAGAACGATCTTGGATCAGGCCAACCCCTTTCAATCATTTGAAGCATCACTTCCTTAGCTAAACTGGTGGCATCCTTTGTTGCCTCGATCCGCTCTTCTTGACTAACCTTTTCACCATGGACCAATCTGGATCGCACGTCATACACGTTCTCAAACTGTTTCTTGGTCTGTTCCTGGTCGTGTTTGTTACATATAAGTTTCGCTCCTCGGTCGCGAAACTTATATGTTTTTCCTTTCTCTTTATACAATAACAGTGATGCTTCAATAGAGATCACAAAGTCTAAGAATCCAGATTCTAATTCTTGCCAATGCATTCCAAGTCCTCTGAGTAGCCGGTACAATGCTATCTCGCGATTTGAACTCCCTATTAAACCGAATTTTGGAATTGTATAGGCAAGATCAACTATGGTCTCGAAATCCACTTGAGTTACACTGCTTTCATCAGTAATGAATTTCTGGTCTACCAGCGACAGCTCAGGATGTCGGGATATCGTTGCCCATAAAGGTCGGTCAAAGGTAGCCATCATACCATTGCTTCCGATATCAAAACCCTTGAGATAGAAAGCTAAAGCAACTTGGCGAGCCAATGTCGATTGTTCTTGTTGGTCACGGGATCTTTCAGTGGTAATTTCTAAAAGTGTCGAGGCCGGCATACTAAACTTCATAGGTACAACAAAATCAGTTTCAGATTGGCGTGAACTAAACCGGCCACCGTTACAACTCGACCAATAGATGGCATGTTCAGAAGGAGTGAGCTTTCGCAATATCACCCCTCGGTGCTCTAGGGGGGATTTGACCCTGACTCCACTAATAACCATCTGTTTTGTATGTTGAACATTTTCGGGTTCGATTAATTCCTCAGTTTCGTTAGTCAATTGCGCTATTAGGGGAGGGCGATCTCAAGGGGTCGACGCAACAAATGGGTGATTGGGGTCTGATATTAAGCGGTTGAAAGCCTGCGCAGGAGTAATCCAGCCGAGAGTCTTACGAGGACGGCTATTGAGCT
>JBOHUW010000208.1:0-3985 GCA_050734895.1 Candidatus Dormibacteraceae bacterium
GATCGAGGCAGGGCCAATTACCCACAAATCCACGGGTGATGTATAGTTACATCATGAGTCATCGCACCCAGGTTATCCTTACCGATGAACTGTACTCAACACTTCGAAATGAGGCCGATCGAACCGGACTTCGGTTGGGAGAGTTGGTCCGTCGAGCACTTGCCAAGGTGTATGGGCGTCAGCGAGCGAGCAGTGAGGCTCTTGTGGCAAGTTTCGGAGCATGGAAAGATCGTGACTTTGATGGAGAAAGCTACGTCGAACAGCTTAGAACTGGAATGGAGAAGCGTCTCAACCGATGAGCGTGGTGATAGACACCTCGATACTGATCGATCACCTTCGGGGCGACGACCGAGCTCACCGGCTTCTTGAAAGGCTGCGCGCCAAGCATGTTCTGGTTGGCTCAGTTCTGACTCGCGTTGAGGTCATAGGGGGGATGAGGCATTTGGAGCAACGCCAGACTTTTCAGCTATTGTCGACCATTGAATGGATAGTGGTGGACCAGGCGATTGCCGATCGAGCTGGAGAACTTGCTCGTCGGTACATCCGTTCCCATCCGGGCATCGATCCGGTGGATTACGTCATAGCTGCAACCTCGGAATCTTTAACTGCTGACCTCTTTACTCGAAACCTGAAGCATTTTCCGATGTTTCCGGGTCTGTTATATCCTTACGAGTAATCCGTTTAGTGCTAAGATAATTCAGCAAAGATGTTTTCTTTTTGCCCGGGGGCGTTCTGGTCTCGACGGGGCAGGAGGTTTTCGGGATTGCGAGCCGAAGGCGTGAGCGTTACAGCGCAAGGCATACAAATGCCGACAAGAACACCGCGTTTGCTGGTGCTCCCGCTCTTGCTCTTGCAGCATAAGCGAGGTTAATTAGTAAACGCCCCGGGATATAAATCCCGGGCGTCGCCCTTGGCCGAGCCGGTAGGCCCAGGTAGCGGCGTTAAAAATTCCGGATTGCCGCTGAGGGCGTATCTCAGGCTCTGAGCGGGACTCTTACTGAGGTTGGCCGTAGCGGATCCCGCCGAGAGGAGCCGAGCGGCGAGATTAAAATCCCGGCTACGCTCGTAGAGATCTCGGGGGACTCTGCTTCGGACGCGGGTTCAACTCCCGCCGCCTCCACCATATGCTCACATTTGCGAGCCATTCTGTTGAGTGTGGTTTGTGCTGGTAGGGTGTCCTCTGCAGCCGCAATCTTGGCAACCTAAAATCTAGGTATGTCACGCTTCCTTTTATGTATAATTTTGTATATAAATGGTGGGCACGACATTGAGGGGGCGGTTGCGAAGGCTCTTCGTCGAGGAATCGCCTCGCGTGCTCATGCTGCGGGACCTAAGACAGACGGAATTCGGCATGACTGCTGCAGCGCTTCATCATGCACTGCGGCGCCTGGTAGAAGACGGCGAAATTAAGCGTGTCGCGCAGGGCCATTACACGGCTGTTGATCCGCGAGTGGCTGGGCCGGCCGCTCATCCCTTCTCCGTGTTAACCAGTTTGTACTCAGACTCAGCTATAGCTGGCTTGACTGCATTGCTGCACTGGGGTTTGACCGAGCAAGTGCCTCAGGTCATTGATCTAGCCATCCGCAGGGGAATCCATTTCAGGAAACGGCCGGACATATACCAAAGAGTACGGGTGTTATATGTCAGCCCACCACAATGGTTTGGCATAGTGCAGGTGTGGGTTGGCGACGGCGAAGCCGTTCCGATGTTTTCAAGGGAACGCATGCTTTATGATGCCTTTTTAGTACCTGCCCGTTATGGGGGACTTGGAGCCGCAATGGAATTTTTACAGACCGCGCGAGATGAGCGAAATTTTCAAATCGAGCTGCTTGTATCACTATGCATACAAGGGCGATCCAGGCGAACCCTTAATAGGCTCGCTAGAGCCATCGAAGAGGTCTTGGGAAACTGGCAGATAGGTGGACAACTGCGATCGGCGGCTGAGGGACTGCAAAAGACAACTTGATAATGAACCGAAACGTACAAGTCATCCAATCTCGGCCGTTGCGCACGAGATTGCGCCGTGTCGCAGTGGAACAGCGAGTGCCTTTTGAGGCAATACTAGTCGATTGGAGTGCTAGCAGATTGCTGGCCGCGGTTGGGAATACTGCTGAGCTCTCAGATAACCTCGTTTTCAAAGGCGGGACAGCACTAAAGAAGTGCTACTTTCCAGATTGGCGATTCTCTCTCGATCTCGATTTCTCAGCTACAAACCGGCGAGAGTGCGAAGAACTACTAGGATTGGTTGAGAAAGCCTGTGCCGATGCAGCGGCAACAGCCCAAGATGTGGGCGAGCTAGTCTTCGACTGCCGGTTAGTCAAACAGCGCGATCCGCATCCGGGTGGCCAGTGCGCTTTTGTAATCGAAATCACACTGCCCTGGGGAGAGCGTATCCGGCTCAAGCTCGAAATAACTCAGGACGAGCCGGTCATGCTGCAGGCGGTTCGACGAAGGATTTTTCACACCGGTTACTTGCCAGAGCCTGAAATGTTTGGGTCCATCTTGACCTATGACTTGAACGAAATTGCAGCGGAAAAGTTGCGTGCCTACTTGCATGTAGCTCGTACACTCGCGCTCCGACGTGCCCGTCCGGACCACAATGCATGGGTCCGGGCTCGGTCGCGTGACACGTATGATCTGTCCAGGCTCTATCGAAAAGGAGCATTAGATGTTGCAGTCCTGCGCGAACTTCTACCGCGCAAAGCTAAAGCAAGGGGTCTTGTATTTGAAAAGGTCAGCGATTTCCAGCGTCCAGAACTCCAGTCTTACTACGAGGCAGACTGGCGAAGCAGTGTTGTGCCCGTAGTTCCATCTGGAGATGTTCCAGAGTACGCGGATGCCGCAGCGAAAGTCGACAGGCTTGTCACGGAAATACTGGCGAAGTGACTGTGCTCGGCTAGCTGTTGTAAGCCGATTCATCTATTGCTGAACTACTAAACATTGATCGATTCTTCGGGGCGCCCCATTGGGGTGCGGCGTTAAAAATTCCGGATTACCGCTTAGTGCGTATCTCAGGCTCTGAGCGGGGCTCTTACTGAGGTTGGCCGTAGCGGATCCCGCCGTGAGGAGCCGAGCGGCGAGATTAAAATCCCGGCTACGCTCGTAGAGATCTCGGAGGACTCTGCTTCGGACGCGGGTTCAACTCCCGCCGCCTCCACCACTCGGAACACTTTAAGAACCGCCCCTGCTGGAGTTGTGGTCATGGGGATTCGGAAGACATGGGTGATAGCTTCAACGCCATTGCTCGACCGATGCTGATTTGATCCCGGCTCACCCTCTGGCGAGCATCCGGCTAAAGCCGAAGGCTTCCGATAACCTGGGCGAGGGTTTGGCTCCGAGTCGCCGAGCCCAACGCCTGAGTCAGCTGATAAACTTTGGTTTGAATTTTTTGGGCCAGAGGTTTGCGAATGTTCTCGTAGCTGGCGAACGCCAGTGGGATAGGTAGGTGGGGCATGGTGAGCAGATCGGCCTACAGCGCGGCGTCTTCCAAGCCGACACCGGCGCCTTGGCCACCCATCGGGCTCATCGCGTGCGCCGCATCACCCATGATCGCGACCCGGTTACGGGCCCAAGGCTGCAACACGACCTGCTGGATATTGGCGTAGTGGCTCATTGTGCATTTCGTTGATTAGGCTGTGCATGAGCCCGGTGGCGTGAGGAAAGAGGTCCGCCAGCTCATGGAGGCTCAGCTCGCGTAGGTAATCACTACTGTTGGTGGTACGTCGAACGCCTTCCGTCCAGATCAGATGGTTGTTTCACCACCATGCAACCCTCGAAGCCGCCGCCGCACGTAGGCAGCGATAGGTTTGGGAAGATCTGCACCAGCTGTTTGCGCCGCCCCCAGAGAGCCCTGCTCAAGCAGATCAGCACAAGCTAGGGCGGCCTTGTGAAGCGCCCTGCGTTCAAGACTGACCGGGACTGTGGACACGGCGTCGCCAGGTAACGCAGGATCAGGCATGTTGAGCAGGCTGGTAAGACCAAAGGC
>JBOHUW010000209.1:0-3973 GCA_050734895.1 Candidatus Dormibacteraceae bacterium
ACAGCCCGATCTCCTCCGGGGACACCTGACGCGGCCGATCGAAGTGGTAAGTGATCGCCCCGATCGGGCGTCCCTGGTGAATGATCGGGGCCCAAACCACTCCTTCTGGATCTTGCGCCGCCTTAGGGTCGGGATCGATAACCGTGGTCCGAGGGGTGGCATAGGCGTAGAGGTGGGCCAGCCGGCTCTCGCTCAGAAGCGAACGTCGGACCTCCTGGAGGACACCGTGATCTACCGCAATGCTGTGGTACCATCCGGCCTGCTCCAGCACCTGGAGCTTGATCAGGCGGTAGCCAAAGCTGAGCTGCAGGCTGGAATAGAGGACCTGAACAATCTCCGCCTCGGTAGTACAACCGGCCAACTCGGCGGTTAACCGATGGAGCAGGGGCCGATCCGCTTGAGTTGCTGCCGGGTGGGTAATCTCAGGCTGCATAGGCTTATACTGCGCCAATATCATGCCCTTTACACCCCCCGAGCCGCTGCCTACCCCGCCCGCCGAGGTAATTGGGGCCAAAATCCTGGTCGTCGACGACGAGGTTCCCTGGCAGACCATCCTGGCCACCGATCTCCAACTACTCGGTTACCAAGTTCTGCAGGCCGATGACGCCGAGTCGGCGCTAACCGTCGCCATCAATCAGCCGGAGCTGGCGATTATTGACCTCATGCTGCCCGAACCGCTCGATGGCCGGGCTCTGGTCGAGGCGCTGCGCCGCCGCAATTTCCACTTTCCGGTGCTCTTCTACACCGCCTACCCGGTAATTCCGCCCGGACCCAATCCCCCCGGCGTACTCGGCTGCATGAGTAAATCGGTCGACCGCGCCGAGCTGTACTCCCAACTCCCAGAGGCGATTTTGGCGCATCGCAAAAAGTTATAGAGCAGCTGCTTACCGGCCGGGGTAAGGATTGATTCGGGATGAAACTGCACCCCATAGGTGGGATGACTACGGTGGCGAAGCCCCATGATGACGCCATCCTCGGTCCAGGCCGACACCTCCAGCTCCTCCGGCAATTCCTGCCGAGAGACGATCAGGGAGTGGTAGCGAGTGGCTTCAAAGGGATCGGCCAGGCCTTGAAAAGGGATTCCTCCATCGTGGCGAATCTGGGAAGTCTTACCGTGCATAGGTGGATGCCGAATTATCTGGCCACCGAAGACCTGACCCAAGGCCTGATGGCCCAGACATACTCCCAAAATCGGTAGTCGGCCGGAGAGCCGGGCGATCGCATCGAGAGAGATTCCGGCCTGGTCGGGGGTGCCTGGGCCGGGAGAGATGAGCAGGGCGTCAAACTTCTCCAGGCCGGATATTTCCACCTTGTCGTTACGGAAAACCTCTGGCTCGGCCCCCAACTCGGTCAGATACTGAACTAGGTTGTAGGTGAAGGAATCGTAGTTATCGATTACCGCGACTTTGGCGGCAGGCTGGCGGTTCATGGCATCGCCTCGGCCAGCTCGATCGCCCGAATCATTGCCCCGGCCTTCTCTAGCGTCTCCTGATACTCGCGCTGGGGATCGGAATCGGCTACCACCCCGGCACCGACTTGAATATATGCCGTCTGTTCGGCGATGGCCACCGTACGTAGAGTGATCGCCATATCCAGATTGCCGTCAAAGCCCAGGTAGCCGAAGGCCCCGGCATATATACCCCGCCGCTCTGGCTCCAACTCGGCGATTATCTCCATCGCTCGGATCTTCGGCGCGCCGGAGACAGTTCCCGCAGGGAAGGCGGCACGCAACGCATCGAGGGAGTTCAATCCTGGCCGCAGTCGTCCACTGACTGTCGAGCTAAGGTGCATCACATGAGAGTAGCGTTCTACCTCCATCAGCCGCTCCACCTGCACGCTTCCCCCGCAGGCCACTCGGCCGACGTCGTTGCGGCCCAAATCAACCAGCATCACATGTTCAGCCTGCTCTTTACGATCGGCCAACAGCTCGCGCTCCAAAGCCAGGTCCCGTTCCGCATCTTCCCCTCGGGCCCGAGTCCCGGCCAGCGGACGAACTGTCAATAGACCTCCCTCAACGCGGGCCAGCACCTCCGGCGAAGAGCCGGCAATATGACAGCCGTCACCCAGTGAGAGGTAATACATGTAGGGCGAGGGGTTGACCCCTCGCAATGCCCGATAGACATCAAAAGGGCGAGCTCCCAATGGCTTGGCTAGACGTTGGGATGGCACCACCTGGAAGGCATCCCCGGCCAGGATGTATTCGCGCGCGCTCGTTACCATCGCCTCATATTCCGCCGGACTGACATTGGCCCGCCAATCAGCCGCCACCGCCGCAGGTTTGGCCGTGATCGATGGCAAGTCGGCCCGCAGGAGCTCTTCCATCTCCTCCAGTCGCTCCTCGGCCACCGAGGCCGATTCCAAATCCGGGCGGTGGATGGTCAGCAGGCGCAGGCGCTGGGTTACGTGATCGAAGACAGCCAGGCTCTCCGCCATCAGGAAAGCGCTCTCTGGCAGTGGCGGGGCAGCCCCAGGGGACACCGGCAGCCGCTCAAAATGACTGGCCGCCTCATACCCCAGGTAGCCCACCGCCCCACCGATAAAGGGCGGCATTCCGGGCAGCCCGGCTGGCGGAGTGCTGATCAGCGGCTCCAGAGCTGCCAGCGGATCTCCACTGCCCAGATCCAACCGGCGCGGCCGAAAGCCAATAAAGGAGTATCGGCCAAGGCGATCCCCCCCAATTACACTCTCCAACAGAAACCCCGGCTGATCAGGCGGACAGAGGAGGGAATAGGCACGCACCGGAGTCAGCAGATCGGCCATCAGATCCCGATAGACCGGAATCAGCTGCTGCTCACTACTTTGCTCGGCGGCGGGGATGGTTGAAGTGTAGGTGCTGATCAGATTAGCTTATACGTATTTCCTGCCCATAACTCCTTCGTTAACCGTAAGGCTGAACTAGCTTCGCTGGATCGGTGGTGGGAGGGTGGAGCTTATTGATCTGCCGAGGCTGTTAGCCGCTCTGCTGATTGTTTAATTGTCGTTTAAAGTTGTCTTATGGATAAGCTCCCAACAATTGCCCAATTGCACAATCAGCGGAAGAAAATTCTCGACCTACTGGCCATCGAACGAGCTTACAATCCAAGAGTTTTTGGTTCGGTTGCCCGTGGCGAGGCAGGTCCAGAAAGTGATTACGATATCGTTGTTGAGCTCGAAGCCGGTTTGAGAGGGTTTGAGGCATTCGATCACCTTGACCGGTTGGAGAAGAGTCTTGGTCAGCTGCTCAACCGTCCAGTGAATATTGTAACCGCCGCCCACGACTCAGCCTTTGCCCTTAGAGTTCGTCGAGAAGCGATGCCAATTTGAACTCGCGATCAGACCAGAATTATCTTGAGTATATTCTCGAGACAATTGAGAAAGTTCAGCGTTCAGCTGCCACAGGTCCACAAGCGTTCTGGGATGATGAGAATGCCTTTGACGCCAGCCTGCGAAGGCTGCACACCATCGCTGAATCGACCCAAAAACTTTCCAGCCAACTGAAGGCCAGACATCCCAAGGTACCCTGGAGCCGCGGTAGATGACGGACACGACCAAAGCTTGATTCAATCGCGGTCTCTAGGTCAGGGTTTGTCGACAACCTGCCTTTGGCCGCAAAATGGACCTCTAGCGAGAGGTTAATTAATTCCTCCACGACCGAAATTTCAAGTCACATTCCCAGCGAGCGATCTGTTTTGATGATCCTATGCAGTACAACGAAATTATCACCCGCGCTTTTTCCATCTCCTGGCGGGCAAAATATCTCTGGATCCTGGCCCTCCTGGGCGGCTCTGATGTTGGCTCAAGCTTGTTCGTAGGTAATAACCTCTCGAATTTCTACGGGTCACCGCCCTATGATCATCTTCACCCGTATCGCCTGGGTAGTTTTCTACCCTTCGGCATGCAGTCGCTCAATCTGCATCATCTCCGATTTGGGCAAGGTAGCTTTTGGCCGATTTTGATCACTTTCTTAATCGGCCTGGGGATCTTTACCATCCTC
>JBOHUW010000210.1:0-3961 GCA_050734895.1 Candidatus Dormibacteraceae bacterium
TAGAGCAATCAGCCGATCGGTCGTCTTGCCCATTGCCGAGACCACCGCTACCACCTGCTCTCCCTCCGCCACCACGCTCGCAATTCGCCGCGCCGCCCGCCGAATGCGCACCGCGCTACTCACCGATGAGCCGCCGTACTTCTGGACGATCATGCCTCGATGATCATCCCCGAGTTGGCGATTCGGCTGACCAGCGAATACCCCTCTGATGGTGCTGCTGCCGCCATCGCCGCCGCCACCCGCTGCCCCTCCCCGGGAGGGCAGAAGGCGAAAACGGAGGGACCGGCGCCGCTTATCGCCGTTCCATAGTCGCCGGCCACCCTCGCCGCCTCCAGCACTTCGGCCGTCCACGGATAGAGAGGACAACGGTAAGGTTGATGAAGTCGATCTTTCAGCGCATCGGCCAAAAGCTCAAGTTGTCCGCTGTGCAGGGCATGAATCAAGAGTGCCAACCGCCCCGCATTGAATATCGCATCAGCTAACGGTACCTGTGCTGGTAGAACTCGCCTTGCCGCCTCGGTCAAAGCCGGACGGTGAGCCACCAACAAAGCTATCTCAACCTCCGGTCGGGGCAGAGCCAGCGGGGATGGAGCGACCAGGCGGATACCACCATAAGCGGCTGCCGCCACATTATCCGGATGTCCCTCCTGGCTGGCGGCAACCTCAAAACAGCGATCCCGATCGAGCCCGCCAAGCGCCGACGCGGCCAACCTGGCCGCCGCACTGGAGCCCAACCCCACCCCCATCGGAATGCCATTGCGAACCTGGCCCCGCATCGGTAATACTGAGAGCGGATTGCGGTTGCAACTCAAAAAATCGGCCCCTTCACCCAAAAATTCCCACTCTGGGGCATCGGCCGGCTCGGCGATCACCTCTAACCAGAGATCGACCGCCATGGCCAGGACATCAAAGCCTGAGCCAAGGTTGGCGATCGAGGCCGGTACCCGTACTCTCATCCAGCAGATTGTAAGGGGGAACTTCGAGCGTATTGTAGATAATCCCGAGCTACGCTTAGAAGCCTGGTTCAGGGGGTTAAGGCCAGAACTCGGATACAGGAATCCAAGGTCTTCCAATCTTTGTCAAAAGTCAGTATTTCACTCACGTGCAATTCGATTCCGGTTGCAATGATCAGCGCATCGGGAAGCTTTAACTTCCGCTTGGCTCGAAGTTGTGCCGCCCGAGATGAAATTTCTTCCGTTACAGCTTCAATCCGACCGAGTCTACGAATACGGCTTTCGACCAATCGACCTTGCTCCAGGCTAGTCCTGTAAGGATCGACCAACGTCTCGGAGAAGGCAACAGCAGGGATAATGAATTCACTGTTTTGGGCGGCGATCGCCAGCTCCTGTTTAGCTCGCTGATGAGTCGACTGCGAGTCGTCCAGAACAGAGATCAGAACACTGCTGTCAACTACAATCACTCCCATTCTGCACGAAGCTTCTGAATATAATTCTTTGGATAGTGATGAATCCCAACTAATGCCTCGATGGGATCCTGCTCCCTAATAAGCAGAATTTGACCTTCTCCAGCTGCCTCAACTCGCAAATCATCACCAGGATGGAACCCCGAAAGATCGGCTGCTGCTCGCGGAATAGTCAGTTGATACTTTGCGGTAAGGTGCGTGAATCCTCTTCGTCGCTTCCTTACTTTTTCTATCACTCAGTAATGATAACATCCCCAGACCTTCCTAGGCAGAACTGCCGCAACAGTACGCCCAAGGGACCACAGGCTGCGCGCCTGAATTCCCGCCTACGTCGCGCTACAGCCCGAGCACCTTGGCAAGTGCTCGGGCATCCCCCTCGAACTGCCGCGGCGGCGCCAGGCTGTCCAGCCCCACCGCAGGATCCTTCAATCCATGACCGGTAAGCACCACCACGGTAGTTGAATCCGATTCAATTCGACCGCCTTTGACCAGCTGCCGCAGCAGAGCGAGGGGCGCACAGGAGGCCGGCTCGGCAAAGATGCCCTCACCGGCGGCCAGCTGGATCTGAGCCTTAAGGATTTCGGCATCAGGAACCATCTCGATCAGCCCTCCTGACTCATCCCGGGCGGTGATCGCCCCCGCCCAACCGGCCGGATTGCCGATCCTGATCGCAGTAGCTACCGTCCTCGGCTCCTTTACCACCTCGCCTCGAACAATTGGGGCCGCCCCCTCAGCCTGGGCTCCGAGCAGACGGGGTAGGGTGCAAATTCGACCGCCTACCAACTCCTCCCGAAACCCCTTCCAGTAGGCGGTGATGTTGCCCGCATTGCCCACCGGCAGCGCCAGGTAATCGGGAGCTTCTCCCAGCTCATCGACGATCTCAAAGGCGGCCGTCTTCTGTCCCTCCAACCGATAGGGGTTAACCGAGTTAACAAGGGCCACCGGATACTCCGTCGCCAGCTCCCGAACCATCTTCAAGGCGCCGTCAAAATTGCCTCTGAAGGCGATCACCTCAGCCCCATAGAGGAGCGACTGGGCCAGCTTATTAGGAGCAATCGCACTAGTTGGGACGACCACGATCGCTCGCAGGCGCTGACTCGCCGCATAAGCCGCCGCCGAAGGCGCGGTGTTTCCGGTCGAGGCACAGAGCAACACCCGGGCCCCCTCTTCTACCGCCTTGGCCACGGCCACCGCCATCCCCCGATCCTTGAACGAACCAGTCGGATTGAGCCCCTCGTATTTGAAGTAAAGATGACGCAGACCAAGTTCAGAAGCCAAGTTACGACTCCGAATTAATGGGGTTGAACCCTCGCCCAGACTGATCTCTGGAGTTTGAGAAGTAATCGGCAACCGCTCTCGATAGCGGGCAATTACCCCTGGTCTCGGCGATGGGTGGGGGGCAGACCCCTCCTTATGCCTAGAACCCAAGCTCATAACATTCTCACAAAAGACGAGACTTCATCGACTACAGCAAGTTCGGAGATGCGCTTTCGAGTGAGCTGGAGCGCCCCATCGCTGGCCGCATGAGTAACCACAATCAGCTCTGCCCGACCCTGGCATTCGTTAACCTCGCGCTGATTGGCTCCGGCAATGCTAACTCCCTCCTCGCCGAACACGGTGCAGATCTGAGCCAACACCCCCGGACGATCAGCCACCGCACAGCGAAAGTAAGCCCGAGTCATCACCTCCGCCATCGGTCGGATCCGAGTTTCGGTGAAGCCCAGATCGTGGTGTTGACTTGGCCCCCGACTGATCGAGCGGACCAGAGTAATCAGATCTCCGATCACCGAACTGGTCGTCGGTCGCCCTCCCGCTCCCGGCCCCTGAAGCAACACCTCTCCGACTAGATCTCCCTCGATAAAGACCGCGTTGGTCACTCCATCGACCATCGCCAGAGGATGAGAGCGAGAGATCATGCAGGGGTGGACCCGGGCTTCAATCTCCCGTTCAGAGCAGTTGGCGTAGGCCAGCAGCTTGATCGCATAGCCAAGTTCACGAGCATACTGGAAGTCGATCGAATCGAGTTGAGTAATCCCCTCTATATAAACCTCTGACGAGAATACCTGAGCAGCAAAGGCAATCGAGGCGATAATCGCCAGCTTGCTCGCCGCATCGTGTCCCTCCACGTCCTCGGTGGGGTCGGCCTCGGCGTAGCCCGCCGCCTGCGCCGCCCGAAGTGCGGCGGTGAAGCTCAACCCCTGGCTGGCCATCTGAGTGAGCATGTGGTTGGTGGTGCCATTGATAATCGCCATCACCCGCTGTATCCGGTTGGCCGCCAAATCTCCCCGCAAGGTACCAATTAGAGGTATCCCCCCGCCCACCGCGGCCTCAAAGTAGAGTTCGACTAGCGATGCAACCCCCAGTTCCAGCAGCTCGGCGCCATGGCGAGCCATCACCACCTTGTTGGCAGTGACCACATGCTTGCGGTTGCTAAGCGCCTGAGCGATGAAGCTACGGGCCGGCTCGCACCCCCCCACCAACTCGATAATGACATCGATTTGGCGATCCTCCAGGAGTTGGTGGACGTCGATAGTAAGG
>JBOHUW010000211.1:0-3949 GCA_050734895.1 Candidatus Dormibacteraceae bacterium
GGTCATCGGCCGAGAGGCGGTAGTAGGCGGCGTTGTCCAATCCCTTCAGAGAGAGGGTGGGGCCGAGGTGATTGCCCTCTGCCGTGTGGTTGTAGACAACATCTAGGATCACCTCAACCCCGGCCTGGTGGAGGAGCCGGACCATCTCTTTGAACTCCTGCACCTGCTGACCCGAATCCCCTCCCGAGCTGTACTCATTGTGGGGAGCGAAGTAGGCAATCGAGTTGTAGCCCCAGTAGTTGCGCAGCCCGCTCTCGACCAGCCGCTGATCGTGGATGAACTGGTGACAGGGCATCAGTTCGACGGCGGTTATGCCCAGCCGTTGGAGATGGGAGATGGCTACCGGGTGAACGAGACCCAAATAGGTGCCGCGCAGCTGGGGTGGGATCTCCGGATGCTGCTGGGTAAATCCCTTGACATGTAGTTCATAGATGACCGTCTCCGACCAGGGGATGTGGGGCGGTGAGTCTCCGGCCCAGTTGAACCATGGATTGGTGATCACCGATTTGGGCATTGCCGTTGCCGAATCCCGTGCCTCGGGAACTTCCCCGTCTGAACCCGAGCTGTTGTAGAGAGCCGGACTCCACTGCACCTGACCCTCAATCGCCCGGGCATAGGGATCGATCAGCAGCTTCTGCGGATTGCAGAGCAGCCCCTCGGCCGGACGGTAGGGACCGTGGACGCGGAAGCCATAACGCTGCCCGGGTTGCAGGTTGGGCACGTAGCCGTGCCAGCAGAGGGCGGTTTGCTCGGGCAGATCAATCCGACGCTCCATCCCCTCGGCATCGAAGAGGCAAAGTTCAACGCGCTCGGCCACTTCAGAGAAGACCGATAAGTTGACTCCCGTTCCCTCAAAGCTGGCGCCCAGAGGGTAGGCAGATCCGGGCCAGATTTCCATTGCTCTCCCAAGGCTACCCGAGAGGGGAGTCAGGTAGTTACGGTAAGGCATGATTAGCCGGTGATAGTTGCGTTAGCTTTGCTCTCTGCGGCAGCATATGGCGCTGGAGACTTCCTGGGCGGGATAACCTCGCGACGATCGGCAGCCCTGCTGGTTAACTTTATCGCTGGTGGAGCGGGCTTCCTGCTAGTTCTGCCCATGCTGCTCCTATTCCCCGGTCATTTGAGTGAAAAAGCGTTGTTCTGGGGGGCTATAGCGGGTCTCTCTTTGGGTATTGGGCAGGTGGTTTTTTATCGGGCTTTGGCGAGCGGAGCTATGTCTCTTACCGCGCCCCTAACTGGGGCGGTAGGGGCTGCTCTACCAGTTCTGGTGGCCTTTGCCCTTGGCGAAGGAGTGGGATTTAGGGTTGAGCTTGGTCTGCTGAGTGGTCTTGTGGCGCTGATCTTGGCTAGCTGGGGCAAGGAACAATCAGATATCCAGGGATCGCCATCGAAACGGGTCGGCGTTTCGATTTGGTTGGTGTTGATTGCTGGATCAGGATTTGCGGGCTACTTTATCGCCCTCGCCCAAGCCCCCCACGATTCAGGGTTTTGGTCGCTGGCTGCTTCCCAAATGTCCTTTTTCGCCTTTTTATCCTGTGCCTTGCTTGGGGTTGGTGGTGAGCTCAGTGTGAGTGCGGCAGTGATTCGTGGCTCGTTGGCAGCAGGGCTGTTGACTATGGTCGCAGAGATATGTTATCTGATCGCTGTCCAGCACGGTAATTTGGCCGAAGTTGTGGTGATTACTTCTCTCTATCCAGCCTTTACCGTTCTGTTGGCCATGTTCTGGCTGCGAGAGCGGCTGTTGATCAGGCAGTGGGCGGGGGTTTTACTTGCCCTGGTCGCCATTGCCCTGATTGCTGCTGGTTGATTCAGTGTGGCGGCTCTTCCTGGCCCAGCTGGGCGGCGATGGCGGCCGCCTCCTCGACTGCGCGAGCCAGAACTGAACGGATCTTTCCGTCCTCTAACATCAAAAGACCGGCGATGGTGCAGCCGGCCGGAGTGGTGACATCGTCACGCAGCGCAGCCGGATGGCACCCCGATTCTTGGACCATTCGAGTTGCGCCCAGCATGGTCTGGGAAATCAGGCGCAGGGCCAGGTCGCGAGGCAGGCCGACGCGCACCCCAGCATCGGCGAGGGCCTCGATGATCAGGTAGGCATAGGCGGGCCCGCTGCCACTCAGCGCGGTGATGGCGTTGAAGTAGCCTTCGTCCACAATCTCACAGTGTCCCACAGCTTCAAAGATGCGCCTAGCCAGCTCAATCTGCTCCAAGCCGGCGTGGGGTCCACCGCAAACAACAGTAGTGCCTTCCCCTACGATGCACGGGGTGTTGGGCATTGCTCGGACGGAGGGATTGGCGGTCTCCAGCAGCTCCCCCAGCTGCTGGGTGGTGATTCCGGCAGCGATGGAGATTACTAGGGCCTCGGGCGGCAATCCTGCCTGTCGCAGATAAGCCGCGACCCCCGCTATCTGGACGGGCTTTACGCAGAGAACCACGAGGCGGGTGCTGGGCACACGGTCCTGGTAGTTAGTCTCGACGCTGATTCCCAGCTCCTGACTCACCCGCTTGCAGGTCGCTGCCGACTTGGCCGAGGCCCACAGCTGGTCTGGAGTGACGATGCCCTCAGCCAGCAGGCGTCGAGCCAGAGACTTTCCCATCACTCCCGCGCCGATGATCCCCATGGTGTCGTCTGAACCCAGAGGCAAGCGCAAGTTTTTAGGATTCATCTCTGATCCATCCCGACAATCTTGCCCGGGTTGAGGTTATGGGTCGGGTCGACGCCATCGAAGAGGGCACGGACCATGCTCACTCCGGCTGGGGAGACGTCGTCGGGGAGCCAGCGAGCATGCTCGACGCCGACCGCGTGGTGATGCGAAAGGGTGGCCCCGAGATCCACAAACGTCTGCTGGATAGCCGACTTAACCACGTCGTACTGCTCGATCGAAGGTTGGCTTGAGGGATTACAGAGGGCAAACGTGAAGTAAAGGCAGGCCCCAGAATGGTACGAGTGTGACATGTGACACATGATCCAGCCTCGGACGCCAAGCCCTGTAAAGCTCTTCTTTGCCGCCTCGACCACGCCATCGTATAGCGCCGGCAGCCGGGACCAGCTAGCTGCGGTCTCGGAAACATCTCCCAATGCTCCACGGTCGAGGAAGGAATCTCGGATGTAGGGGGTATCGAACTTCTTCTGGTCGTATAGACGACCGGGACCGCTGCCGACGCAGATCCCGCCATGCTGAGACACGATGCGGCCGACCAGACGGCGCTGCCGCCGGACATGCGCCGGGCTGCCCTCGTAGCCGATGAAGGAGAGGCACAGTCGGTCCAGGTCGTAGCTCCGGACGCGGCGCAGGTACATCTTTAGAGCCCCTGCGACAAGGGAGCCCAATCGAGAGCCTTGCTTGCTGGTGGCCAGAGAGAAAGCCGTCTCTTTGCTGTCGGAGAGCCGAGTAATTGACGGTGTGGCGTCGCTATGGGCGATATCTCGCATCGCCGCCAGGCCACTCTTCCAGTCGGGGAAGAAGTAGCCCAGGATGAGGCGACGCTCAGGTTGCCGATGCACCTGCATGGTGGCCTCGGTGATGATCCCCAACCGGCCTTCACTACCCAGGATCATCTCTTGTAGGCTGGGTCCGGTGGAGGCGCTGGGCACCGCCCGCGTGTTGAGTATCCCGGCCGGGGTGGCAACACGGACCGCGCGAGTGATATCCGCGATATCTCCGTATTTGTCGGATTGCATTCCGGAGGAGCGGGTGGCGATCCATCCGCCCAGCGTCGAATGGCTGAAGCTGTCGGGGAAGTGGCCCATCGTCCACCCTTGCTCATTGAGCTGGCGCTCCAACTCCGGCCCTAGCGCCCCGGCCTGGATGCGGGCCAGCCGGGCCTCGATGTCGATTTCAAGGACTCTGTTCAGCCGCCCCATGTCGACCGAGATGACGGTACGAAGCTCAGAGCGCGGTGCCTCCAGGCTGCCGACGATGTTGCTGCCGCCCCCGAAGGGGATGAC
>JBOHUW010000212.1:0-3935 GCA_050734895.1 Candidatus Dormibacteraceae bacterium
GCACAGGATGCCGACCAACTCATCGAGCACGTCAAAGAGCTCCGCGCATGGGAGTATCCGGCTCAAATTCTTTCCCCAAGCCAAGCTCTGGGGCTCGAACCTAGCCTCACTCTGCCATCTGATGTAGGTGAGATCGCCTATTTTCCTGAGGAAGCATACCTGCTCACCACTCCGGCAATCACCACCTTGCTTCAGTACGCCAAAAGCCGGGGTGCCACCCTCATAAGCAACGATCCTGTTGCCGAATTGCTGATGACCAGCAATCGTCTATACGGCGTCAAACTAGTCTCGGGCATTCGTATCGAAGCTGACACTGTCGCGCTCTGCACAGGCTGGCGCACACCAACGCTGGCAGCTCAGATAGACATCGATGTACCGCTCACACCGGTTGACCTCCCAGGCTCTACCGCGCCTTGCCTAATCGCCTACACCACGCCTGTTCGGGACGGGCTCACCCGACTGATATGCGGACCTGGCTTCTCAGCGCGTCCAGATGAAAATGGCCGGGTATTCCTGGAGATAGACGATCTTGACGAACCCATTAATCTGACCCCTGATGCTGACCAGCTTGCTGCCTACGCAAGGATCCTGTTCCAGCGTGCTCGTACAATTCTGCCTTCTCTCGCCGAAGCCACCATTGCCGAACATCGACTCTGCATACTGCCATTACCCTCAGATGGCTATCCCATAATCGGACGTCCACCCGCCATCGAGGGCTGTTACGTGATTGTGACTCACAGCGGAGTCACCCTGGCTGCTCACCTGGCAACGCTCGCCGCTACTGAAATCCTGACGCAGATCGACCACCCCACTCTCGCTCCTTATAGGCTCCAACGCTTCTGATGGCTGCTATCCATTCCGGCAACGCTGTTGATGATGGAAGTCCTTATCGCGGTTGGGTAGTCGGCAACTTTATCGATAGCGAGCAAGGGATACGCCATACCAGCGATGTATCCATTAAATGGGGTATCCATCCGGCAGGGTGGGTAAGAGAGAAGTGGATGACCGGAGAGACCAGGACCACCTTCTCTATGCTGATCAGCGGCCGTTTTCGAATTCAACTCAGCGAGGGAGATTTCCTACTCACAAAACCAGGCGATTACCTGATGTGGGGACCAGGAGTCGATCATATTGCACAGGCAGAGGAGGATTCTGTCGTGCTCACCGTTCGCTGGCAGGAGCCAGAGTAGTCCCTGCCACCAAAAGAGCCACGGCATCGACGTCGGTCTCCGTTGTGTCCCAGGCGGTGACCCACCGTGCGCGTCCGGCCTGGGTGTGGACAGAATCACGAATACGTTCCTCCACCTCTTGCGACACCTCAGCCCAGATGATGTTTGCTTCTACCGGAAGCAACACCTGTACGCCCGGAATTTTGGCCAACCGATTGACGAGCAGCTGAGCCATCTCATTGGCTCGGCGAGCGCCGCGTAGCCAAAGGTCATTAATGAGAAACGCCTCGAACTGGACAGCGATGAAGCGTGTTTTAGCCGACAGCTGACCCGTAGATATGTGCCTGCGCTTGACGTCGCGGGCCAAGACTGGATCGACAAATACAACGGCCTCGCCAAATGCCGTCCCTGCCTTGGTCCCACCAAAAGAGATAACGTCGACTCCTGCATCGGTCAGGGCGGACCTCGGATCGGCATCAAGGGCTGCCAAAGCGGTTGCGATGCGTGCTCCATCTACATGCAAGAAGAGATGATGGCTGTGCGCCAACTCGGCAAGCGCAACGATCTCCTCGATTGTATACACCGTCCCCAACTCGGTGGTCTGAGTAATCGAAAGCACACGAGGTTGGCTCACATGTTCATCTTCAAGCTCGAGCAGGTATGGGCGAATATCATCGGGTCGTAACTTGCCATCTGCGGAGGGAATGGTACGTAGCTGAGCACCGGTTATCTGGGGAACCGCACCGCATTCATGCATAACCATATGCGCCGTATCCGCGCAAAGGATGGCGTGATGACGATCGGCCAGCACAGCCATGGAAAAAATGTTTGCACCGGTACCACCGAGCGACCAACGCACTTCCACCGGCGCCCCGAACATATCGCGGAATCGCTCCTGTACTCGCTGGGTGTATTCGTCGTCCCCGTAACTCGCGGCCTCATCATGATTTGCCCGAGCAAGGGCTTCGATGACTTCGGGGAAAGCTGGGGCGATAGTGTCACTGGCAAGTGTCTTGACCATAAGCCAAGCTTATCGAAGCTAACTGCGAATTGTTCAGACTAGATTGAGGATGATACGATCGAGAAGCATTGAAAGTGGCCCAGAATAGTTCCTACGAGATCGATCTCTGGCGGCAACGGATCGGACCGGTCGGCGTGTGGCTACCGGCAAGCAAAAAGCAGGCCGGCCGAACGCTAACCGAAGCGGCTGTCGCTATAGAAGATCTTGGATTCGGGGCGCTGTGGATCGGCAGTGGAAACCCGGACCGCCAGTCATTTCATGATCTCGCTGCCCTCCTGGACGCCACTAACAACCTGACCGTCGCCCCAGGCATTGCCAACATCTGGGCCTGGGATCCAGGGACCATGCACACGACGTCGGTTGGAATTGATGAGAAATACCCAGGCCGGTTCATAGTGGGCCTCGGCGTGAGCCACCCCCGCTTCGTAGCGGAGCTGGGCCATGAGTATCGACGTCCACTGACAGCGATGAACAACTTTCTGGACGAGCTGGATCAGATAGCTGCGGATTCGGGCCGACGCATGCCGTTCACGGTGTTAGCGGCGCTGCGAAACAGGATGCTGGAGGTGGCGCGGCACAGATCCGGTGGTGCCCATCCATATTTCATGACCCCGACACATACCGCCGCTGCCCGCCGGGTTCTAGGGCCAGACCGACTGCTGGCGCCCGAACAGGCAGTTGTCCTCGAAACGGATCCCATGCGGGCAAGAATCATCGCTCGCGAATACATGGAGCTCTACCTATCCCTGCCGAATTATCTCAACAGCTTGCGCGAGTTCGGCTTCGGCGATAAGGACTTCGCGAACCATGGAAGCGATCGTTTAGTGGATGCAATCGTCGCTTGGGGATCCGTCGAGACAGTCGCGGCCAGAGTACAAGAACACCTGAATTCTGGAGCCGATCACGTGGCGATCCAGCCGCTCGATCCTAAAGGAGGGTTTGGACTCGAGCAGCTTCGAAGGCTGGCGCCCGCGGTCCTGTCAAAGCGGCCTCTGCCGAAGGGCTACCGGTAGTTTCTCCAAGCTAAAATCCGCCGGGGATGAAGGGAGGGATTTGCCAGGCCTAATTCCAGCCCTTTTCCCAAGCCCGAATTGAGCTGCAACCGTACCATTCGGCGCAACGCTTAACATAGGCGGCTAGATGATTCGAGGCGAAACTCTGGATGTCCCATGTATCCAAAGATATTTCCGCATCATCGACCCAAATATACGCCAAGCCATTCTGTATCCCTAAGAGAGTCAGCTGCCGTAATTCATAACTGCTGTCTTCGAATTGGTCAAGTAGGCACCATTCATTATCATTCAATCCTGTCAGCAGGCAACCGTGAGCGATTGCTCCAGGAGCCGCGACTAGACCAGGATAAATACGGTTCTTCAAAGCGACAACTCGCCAATCGTCAACGCTAATAGTTTGGCGTTGGGGCACTCTCCCTATAAGCGCAAGCAAAACTTCCGGGAAAAGAAGGGTCCCGTAGGTAAAGAGAGACATCGATTCTAGGAATCGAAAGCTATTCAGCCTGCTAGTCGGAGCTGACGATATGGCTTGCGATCTATTCTTGTCATTCAAAATGAACAGCGCTGCCTAGACGGCCGAATTCGGGGGACTCTTGACATAGCCCTCGGCTTGAGTGGCTTCATCCGCGACGCGGACACCATAGTGATAGGACAGCTTCCCGCCCAGATAGCCCGAGAGGGCAAGTACTGCCAGGCTCACTCCAGATAGCAAAATCATCCCTCCTTCCACAC
>JBOHUW010000213.1:0-3926 GCA_050734895.1 Candidatus Dormibacteraceae bacterium
ACGATCACCGGCGGCACTATCGGAGCTGTCCCGGAGGGAGCGGTTGAAGGAGCAGAGGGAGAGACAGGCTCCGAAGTAGGTGGGTGAAGAGGCTCCGGGGGGTGAGGGGGCTCGGCCTCCACCGGTGGCGGTTCGGTGTGCATGGTTGGGCCGCCCGAGGGACAGGTGTCGGTCGAGCAGGTGGTCGGCTTGCTGTAGCAGATCAAACCTTCACGATTACGGTTGAGAAAAACCTGAGTAGGTTGATATTGGGCTCGAGGCTGATTGGTACATAGAACCTCACTCTGATTGTTGATGTCGGTGCAGTTGAAGTAGCTTTGCTGCGAGAACTGAATAATCGATGAACTCTTGCAGGTTACGCTGCTTCCGCTCTGAGGATTGGTGTAGGTGAGAGCGCCCCCATCGGGTGAGGTAGCCTGATTGCCAGCCGAGCTGTAACAGATCGCGATTTTTCCGCCGGCAGCCTGAAAAACCTGCCTTGGATCGGAGTGCGGAGCGCTCGAATCAGTGGTGCATGAGTAACGCTGCCCCTGTGAGGTGGTGCACTCCTGGAGATTGAGATTCGACATCGTTTGGATCGAACCGCCGAGTGATTGAGCCGAGGTGCAGCTCTGAATACTATCTCCAGTAGTTGGATTGGTGTACCTGGCCTGATTCTGCCCGTTGATTCCAACGATCCCGCCTTGGCCATTGCTATCTAGCTTGGCGCAATACAAGGTCTTGCCGGCCTTCTTATTAGTAAACGTCAGGTCGCCACCGATCAGGCTGGTATCTATGCTACCGATAGTTGATCTATCCGCGGTGCAGGAGAGCATCCGGCTATTCGAGTCGGTGCATTTTATCGCGCTCAGTTCTGATTGATCGGTGCAGGATAGCGTGGCACCTGAAGCGTTCTGATATTGATTGGTGTTTTTTTGCTGGTCGTTGGCGTTGGTAGTGTCATTTGTACCGCTGTTGTTGTTTTGATCGGTGCTTGTGCCACCATTCTTCTGGCCGCGATGCTTCTGGCCAGTGTTCGTGCTGCCATTGTTAGGGATGGTGGTGTCACCATTATTGGTGGTCGTGTCACTGCTGCCGGGAGTTTGTCCAACGTTGCCCGACGTAGATGGAGGATTGAGCTGGATGGTGGAGGGAGCGGCGGCAGGATTGACGGGAAGATTAGCAGCTTGAGGCGTGGAATTCCAGAGGATGCTGTCGTCGGAGAGAGTGACTTGGCGAGCTAGAGCGCTAACATTTTTTTGGGTGGGGTCAACGTTAGCAATGCGAAGTGGTGAGGGATCTTCTGTAGCAACAAGCGCAGCATTACAGGTATCGGGTGCTTTATTGCCGATCATATCGAACAGACGAGCATTGCCTGGGATCCGCTCACTCTTAACGACCTCACAGTAAGCCGTATAAAATGGAGTGTTAGGATCACCAGTGGACACCTCGTTATAGAAACCTGGAGCGACATTATTTGGCTTACTAGCCAGGGAGTTATACCAGCCTTGATAAAATTCGGAAGTATCTGGCGTCGGAGGACAATCTGTGCCTCCAGATTCCAAGAAGATCACGACTGTGTTCTGTGCTCCTCCTAGCCCTTGAAGAGCTGTATAAGCTTTTTCTGCCTCTGCCTGACCGTCTTGACTGCCACGCGTGGTACACCAAGTCAATAAGAGGCGGAGATGGTTTTGTATCGCCAGCTTTACATCCGGATCATCTCGACCGCCAGACATTAAGTCCAGCCGCCGGACCAAAAAATTGGGGTGGAATGTGTCGATTTCGCTTTGACTAAGGTTTCGACTATTGGAATCAACACCGGTAACCCTACCCGGCGCCGCCTGCGCCGGGGCCAACCCCGGTCCGACAAGAAAAAACATCCCGAGCAAGAGTAGCCCGAGGACCAGCAGCGCCATGTAGCGAAGTGGCGAAACTTTATATAGATCAAGCGTAATTACCCCTTTCCCTCTTCCCATGCTCCCAGCATCGCGGGAATCAACGGACTGCGCACGGACAGTTTTGGGCTGGGGTTTCAGCGTGGAGCTGGCCCACCTTTTAAATATTTCTGCTTTACTTTTCGCAGCAATGGCTGTAGGCTGCCTAGATACTCCTATTTAATCAACTAACTAACGAGGGGAGTCGTGGCATGGCGGGGAAAAAATTAATCCAGCCGGGGCTGGCAGTCGTAGCTGCGTGCAGTCTGGCCTTTTCGGTGGGGACATTTACGGTCCGCGCTACCTCGGGCAAGATGCTGCCGGCCAACGTCAGCCAGGTATGCTCTAAGCCCGCCGCCGCCCATAAAATGCAGTGCCTGGCCCTGAGCCGAACCGATGCTCAAGGTGGAGGCTCCAGTCCGCTCGGTCTCCACCCGGCCGATCTCCAATCCGCTTACAACCTGCCCAGCCAGGCGAGCGGTGAGGGGGCGACCGTGGCCGTGATTGATGCTTACGATGACCCGACTGCAGAAAAGGACCTAACCACCTACCGGAACACCTTCGGCCTTCCGCTCTGCGCCACGGCTGGAGGATGCTTGCGCAAGGTGAATCAGCGCGGCGAGAGCACGAATCTACCCTCACCCAACTCCCACTGGGCCGGAGAGACCTCACTCGATCTGGACATGGTCTCCGCCACCTGCCCCAAGTGCAAGCTCCTGCTAGTCGAAGCGGACAGCGACGATGACGCTGAAATGCTCGCCTCGGTTAACACCGCCGTCAAGTTGGGGGCAAAGTTCATCTCCAACAGCTACGGCGACAACGAGCCGGCCAACGCCGCCGCCTTCGATCAACAGTATCTCAACCATCCGGGGGTGACAATCACCGTCAGCAGCGGCGACTCCGGCTTCGGCGCCTCCTACCCGGCCACCTCCAGCTATGTGACAGCGGTCGGCGGCACCACCCTAAACCGAGCCAACCGCCTTCCCCGGAAGTGGTCAGAGAGCGCCTGGAGTGATTCCGGCTCCGGCTGCTCCGACTCTCTCCCCAAGACGCTCTGGCAGCCGGCAACCGTCGCTTGTGCCCAGCGTGCCGAATCCGATGTCTCGGCGGTAGCCGATCCCGAAACTGGGGTTTCGGTCTATGACAGTTACCTATCGGACGGCTGGAAAATCGATGGCGGCACCAGCGTCTCAGCCCCGATCATCGCCGGCGTCTACGCCCTGGCCGGCACCCCCGGCCCACAGGATTACCCCTCTCTCTACCCCTACGCCCACCCCACCGCGTTCAACGATATCACCACCGGCAGCAACGGCAGCTGTCCGATCGCCGTTCTTTGTAACGCCGGGCTTGGATGGGACGGTCCGACCGGATTGGGCACCCCCAATGGCATCGCCGGCTTCCAGGCCCCGAAGGCGTAATGGTGTTGGCCGGTTAAGCCGGTCATCCAAGATAGATAGACCAGGCGGCACAAGCAATCGTGACCGCGCTGGCCGGCGCCGGCTTCGTCGACCTCGGTTGGCGTGATGGCGACAGTGTAGGCAGCACCGATCGAGGATGGAGTCCGCGCCCTTGACGGTCCAGCGCATTCCGGACAGCTTGAGTCGCTGCCCGACGACAGCCCGAGGGACGAGGCCAGGAAGATTGAAACTTGGACTTGTCCCAGTTTGTGAGAGAGCGTTTAGGAGCTTCTGATTGCACTTCAGCTAAAAATGTGCGACAATTGTCACATAAATGATTTCAGTAGGGGTTCGTGATCTTTCTCGCAATACCACTAGAGTGGTCGATGAGGTGACGCGGAGTGGAAAACCAACGCTAGTGACCATCCGTGGTCGTCCAGTTGCTGCATTGGTAGCCATAGGTGAAGAGGAGTTCGAAGACTTCATATTGAGCCAAGCTCCGGAGTTCGTTGCCAGCATGAGGGAGGCTGAAGAAGACCTTGCAGCAGGGAGAATTCGACCTGCTTCGGAGTTCTTTGACGAACTCGATAAGGAAGCTTCCTGAATACAATAGAGC
>JBOHUW010000214.1:0-3914 GCA_050734895.1 Candidatus Dormibacteraceae bacterium
CCGTATGCACAGCATGCTACTGCAGCTTCCACCGCATATCCACGTCGCCAGTATGATCGCTTAACGTGATAGCCAATCTCGATTTCTTCGACTCCCTCCACCTCTTGGGGAGTGAGGCCACAGTCCCCGACAAATTCACCGGTACTTTTCAGTAGCACAGCCCACAACCCAAATCCCCGCATCGCGTAAAGCCCAAGATTCCAATCGATCCATTGCTGCGCCTCGTCCCGCGTCTTCGGTCGCGGGTAGTGCTGCATCCCCTCGGGATCGCCGAGCAATTCAGCCATATCCTCGAGATCCGTGGCACGCAATTCACGCAGCAAGAGCCGCTCCGTCTCTAGGATCGTGTCCTCTGCTTGTAGATCCATCATCCGAATCCTATCAACTTAAGTTCAAAACGTGGCGGAAGGAGAGGGATTTGAACCCTTTGCAGCTACCAGCCCAGCGTAGCTGACACGCCAGGGCATGGCCTCCATCGCTGATTAGCCACTAATTGTCCATTAGTTGACCGAATTGCTTGTCAAATTATGAATAATGGCGTACATTTTTATACATAAAGTAGGGGAGGTTGGCATGAAAACCATAGTAAAGCGGATCTTGACGACGCTTGGAATTATAAGTTCATTGTTAGCATTTCAGGCTATGGCTGTCCCGGTGCTGGCCGATGGCGAGCTGGGCCCCCAAGACTGTATAAACCAAGGAGGCTCTTTAAGTAATATTAATTTTGACAATCAGACGGAAACTTGTACGATAAATGGCCAATATGCTTTTACCGTAGTCTACGCTCAATGAGATTTCTGAACTGCAGCTTCTTGATGATCGATACTCAGAATAAGCATTACCTCTTGCAGATATGCCAGGTCATTGGACGCATGTCAACTTGGTAGCTACGCAAGCCCGCATCGTCAGCTCAGTGCTTGATCCTAGAGATAGGCCAATCCTGATTGCTGCGGTCTACTTGCATGACATCGGTCATAGTCCAAATTTGCAAGAGACAGGGTTTCATCCCCTCGTCGGAAAAAATCGCTTGGCAGGGCTAGGTGCTTACCACTCGGGAGCCTGCTTTGAGGCTGAACCACGGGTCTCGGAGCTGAACTAACGGAGCTCCAAGAAGGAGTAGAAATTGTCTAGATGTAACGAAAAGGCCAGAAAGCCCACTAAGTCACCGAGCGAACCTCAATCGATTTCAAGTTCAAAAAGATGGCGGAGGGAGAGAGATTCGAACTCTCGGTAGGTTGCCCTACGACGGTTTTCAAGACGGAGCCAGCGGTAAATCTGGGGGGGTGTTGCCAGCCGCTGGAGTTTAAATTAGCGTTAAGGTAGGCGGGATGAGAATGCTGTAAGACGTGGGAAGCCACGGAAATGGCAGCAACTTGGCAGCAAAATCAGGTGTCCATGCCCATAATCCAAAATATAAAAGCTGGCTAAGGAAGTTCGATGTTTTCCCGCCGCATATCCTTAACGCTAACAACCTGGAGCTCTCCATTTTTTATGCGATAGAAAACTCCCAGGGGTGGCACTGATCTATAACGAAGGTCTTTGCCTGGTACCAGCCGACCTTGAGAAAAGCCTAATTCCGCCATTCTTTCCATCGTTTCCACTACCGCCGCCGCCTGCTTGACGGACCATTCAACGCAAACTTCCAATTCCTCTAGGGCCCACTCAGGGTCCCAGACTAAACGAAGAGGTGGCTTCAAGAGGAGCTAGTTCTTTGCTTCGGAGAGAGGAGGCAATCCCAGCCGCCGCCGAGCTTCATCATGCGAAACCCATTTGATTTCGTCATTTGCATCACGGCGCTCGAAGTCTTCTAATCGTTTCCGAAACGCTGGATCGGCTAGGGCAGCTGCAATCTCGGCGTCGATGTAATCTTTGGGTTCCTCATGTACCATTGCCATGGTTTCATCATACCTTGAATCAATACTGGTTCGTCCCACGCCAAGAAATCCTTTATACCGTGCACGACAACACGTTATGGGTGCTCGCCATTCGAGATTCCCGCCGGCGCCGTGAACTATGATGATAACTGGGAATCGCAAAAAAACGGATTCCCTAAATCGCCAGTTATTCTACGCTGAAGCTTCTTCCCTGTAGGCTGATATCAGCCCGGCTCGAATACTGTCTAGGAGTTGAAAAATGCTCCCCCCAGTGATTGCAGCACCGCGGAGGTCAGCGAAGATTTTGCGGTACTTGTTAACGTCTTCTTCATCGCTCACTTCTACCGCAGCGGTGGCGGTTTCCACCAGCACCATAGGATCGACATCAGATTTGCAATCATCAAATATGATGAAGCTGTGCCAATGCCAGGCGGGCAGCTCTTGGGCTAGGGGAAGGATTCCGACTTCGACATTTGGAAGGGTTGCAACATTAGCTATACGGTCCAGCTGGGCCATATAGACGTGAGGAGTTGCGATACGCCAGCGGAGAGCAGCTTCGGTGAGGATGAATTCAAAATGGTGATCTTGGTTGTAGAGAAGAGTCTGTCGATCAATTCGAGCGGCTACTGCAGCGGGAAGGTCTGATCGATCGGCAGAGTGACCGATTTCGAAAAGATGCCGGGCATAGTCAGCGGTCTGGAGTAGACCTGGGACCAGGAAAGTTTGATATTCCCTGAGCATAGTAGCACTCTGTTCTAGAGTTGCTATGTTGTGTTGAATGGAAGGCAAGCCTTCTCGGATGGCTGTGCGTAGGTTCAGAACCTCGGCTGTGGCCCGCTCCGCTAGCTCCAAAAGTCGAGATGTTTCGGTAGTTGAAGCTCTGCATGCCTTGGCCCAAGCTTCTATTTCAGTATCGGAGATAGTAGCCTTTGTGTTCTCGATCCGTGAAATCTTAGATTGGTGAATATCAGCGCGCTGAGCTAACTTATGAGTTGAAAGCCCAGCGCGCTGACGGAGTTGGCGTAGCTCTCTGGCGAGATTTTGACGTTCAGCTAGAAACACCAGAAATCCTTCTTACATTGCGGCAGCTAGAGGTTGATCTAAGCTGGCCAAAAAATCATTTAGTGGAATTGCGTGACGTAGCGCAAGATCGCGTCGCTCGCGACAATCCGCAAGAGCGCCGAGATCAGCGGTTCTCCACATGGTCAGGGGCTTTCCATCGGATTCGTAATGCATTAGGACTGTGGAGGCATTTTCGTAGTCACTATCTAGAAGGTAGAAATCTTCCCTTAAATCGGAGAGTTCTGGATGCTGGCTCCGATCAGCGACTAAGGTTTCGTATCCCTCTTCAACACTATCAGCGTAATCATGCAGCTCGAAAAGAAGGTAGTCACTGAGGGGCTGATCAACTATATGGACTCGCTGCCAGCTCCCCCCAGCTTTACTGCTTTCTCGGATACCTCGCAGCCATTCTTTTCCGGCTGAACTCCGAGGAGGTAAAGGACGTCCCTGTCGGAATGCATCCCATCGTTCAGCTTCAGTTTCCACCAAGTAAGTCTGTAGCGTCTCTAAACGAAAAATAGTGTGCTTCCATCCCTCAAGGAGGTTCGCCTGTTCGCCATGCCCGAGAACCCACCGAGCTAAGCCTAAGAAGGTTTCTCTTGGCATACGTAGCTGAGTTTCTGCATCGGGAGGGTGGGCTAAGTCTGGTCTCGAGGGAGGATCAATTTTATAGCCCTGTACAACTATTTCCTCTTGCCAAGTTTCAAAGACGCGGGGACACCAGCTTGAGTCACTGCTGCTCCGACCTCGATTACTGATCATCGATTTATCCTCCATGCTATTGATATTAACAAAAATAGTATAAATCGGTTCGGTTAAAATATCGATGCAGATTTACCGCATCGATATGGTATGCTTATCCCAACGAACGAACAAGGAGGTGGTTAGCCACAAGAAATAAAGAAGAAGTGAAGTGACCGGAAGTTGAAGTAAAAAGAGGGCCACCCCGTACGCCTGGACAGCAAAACCGGGATGGCC
>JBOHUW010000215.1:0-3913 GCA_050734895.1 Candidatus Dormibacteraceae bacterium
GAGTTGGCCTGGCGAGGACTCATCCATGACAGCACCGATCTAAACGAACTACGCCTCCACCTCAACTCCGGTCGGCGCCGTTTTTACATCGGTTTTGATCCTACCGCCCCCTCTTTAACCATCGGCAACCTGCTGCCGATAACCCTGGTCATCCGCGGCGCCCAGGCCGGGCTTGACCCGGTGGTCCTCTTCGGCGGCGGCACCGGCCTGATCGGCGATCCCTCCGGTAAATCTACGGAACGTAATTTGCTGGAAGCGAATGAAGTCGGCCAAAACGTGGCTCGGCACCAAGCCCTGATGGCTCCTATCTTTGAGCGTGCCCTGGGCAGGGCGGCCAGTCCGGAGTTCTTGGATAACTCGAGCTGGCTAGCCACCCTGCCGATGATCGATTTCCTGCGCGATGTCGGTAAACACTTCGGGGTAGCGGAGATGAGCCGGCGCGAATCGGTTCGACGACGGTTGACCGATGCCGAAGTCGGACTCACCTACACCGAGTTCAGCTACTCCCTCCTCCAGGCCTACGATTTTCTCCGCCTCCGAGCCGATCACAACGTCACCCTGCAGATGGGGGCTTCCGACCAGTGGGGCAATATCGTGGCCGGCATCGATTATGTGCGGCGGGTTCTGGGCCAGCCGGTTTACGGTCTAACCTGCCCCCTCCTCCTACGCTCGGACGGGAGCAAGTTCGGCAAGAGCGAAAAAGGCGCGGTTTGGCTTTCTCCCGACCGCACCTCCCCCTACTCCCTCTTTCAATTTCTGCTCAATCTGAGTGATGAGGAGGCGCGACGCTTCGCCCTCTTCTTCTCTCTGGAGCCACGGGAACAGATTGAAAAGCTCCTTGCCGAACATGCGGAGCAGCCGGGTCGACGCCAGCTGCAACGCCAGATAGCCCAAGAGACGACCACCCTCGTTCATGGCCAGGACGCCTGCGAGAAGGCAATTGCCGCCTCAGCCGCCCTCTTCAGCGGGCAGGTGGGCTCGATCAGTCGAGAGATGCTGGGCGACGTCTTCGCCGACGTGCCGACCACGGAGATGGCCCTCGAACAGCTGGCTGGCGAGGGCCTAACTGTGCTTGAGCTGCTTATCAGCACCGGGTTGGCGGCCAGTCGTCGTGAAGCCAGAGGGCATCTCCAGAGCGGAGCAGTACTGATAAATGGCGATAAGGCGGGCCTGGAGCAGATGATCAGAGCCGAGAACCTACTCCACGATTCGGTAATTCTTCTCCGCCGCGGCAAACGAGAGTGGCGAGTAATTAGGTTCAGCGGAGCTCGTTAGATGAATCCGGCAAGCTCAGTGAAGCGGCGTCCTCGCTCCTCAAAGGAAGAGAACTGGCCAAAGCTGGGCGCTGCCGGGGAGAGCAATATCACTCCCCCTGGTCGGGCATGGTCACGCGCTAAATCAACCGCTGCCTCGAGGTTGGGAGACTCGATTAGTCGCTGAACGGCGACTCCGGCATCGCGCGCCGCCCGCACCAAACGCGTCCCGGTCGAAGGCAGGCCGATGATTACGACGTCTCGACTTGCCAGCACGACGGCAAGGGCTCGGTAATCTTGCTGGCGGTCATAACCACCTCCGATCAGCACAAGCGGTCGCTCAGGGAGAGCATGGATCGCCGCGATGGTAGATTCGGGAGTGGTCGAAATGCTGTCATCTATCCACTCGACACCACTGCGGATACCCACCGATTGGAAGCGGTGCGGCAGTGGTTGGAAGCTCTCCAAGTCTGCTTCGAGGCTTGATGGTAGGGCCACCAACATCTCGGCGGCGGTGAGTGAGGCGCAAAGATTGAGCAGGTTGTGATCCCCCGGCAAGGGAAGAAAATCACCCGAAATGAAGCGCTCCCCATCGCGCCAAACTGCACCTCCGGAGACCGTAAAACAACCCGCACAACCATACATAACCCGATCGCCCGAGCATTCCATATGGCGGAGGCGTTCATCGCAGGCATTGATCACCACGGTGCGGGTCGGCATTAGGGTAGCGAGTCGGAGTTTGTCCGCAAAGTACTGCTCGCATGATCCATGCCAGTCGATATGTTCCGGATAAAGGTTAGTAAAGACGGCAATATCCACACCCACCTCGAGGTCAGTGATCTGATGGCTGGACAGCTCGATTACGTAGCAATCGGGTTCTGGCACATCGAGCAACTCGATCGCCGGCTTTCCGATATTGCCGGCGAGCTCAACCCTCAGCCCACTTTTCTGCAAGATGTGGGCAGTAAGGGAGGCGGTGGTGCTTTTGCCTTTCGTACCGGTTACCCCGATCACCCGAACGCTCCGTGGTTCGGCCAGCCAGAGACCGGTGGAGGTAACCACCGGGATGCCCTGCTGGCGCAGCCTTCGGAGCTCGGAACGGTGAGCCGATACTCCCGGAGAACGAATCACGATGTCACAGCCTAGCAAGGCGGGGAGGATGGCATCCCCATTCACCTGTGCCTCAGCTAGCTCCTCCGCGACCTCTCCCGGTGAGTCCACGGCCACCAGCGCCAATCCCTGGTTGAAGTGGCGCCGCATCGCCCGAGCCAGCGAACGGATCTCCCGCCCCATCCCCCAAGCGCCAACTCGCCTGCCTTTAAGCGTCGAGAAGCGATCTAGCATGACTCACCAGCTCTGGCGGGATTTCATGATCATCTGACCACTGCAGAATACGGTCGGGCAGGTTCAAATCGGAGCTCAGTTGTGGCAACACACACCTTGTGAACCGACGCACGACGGGAGCCTCCTGCCAGGCGGGATTCCCGGCCAGCAGCCGGAAAGCAGCGATCGCCTCCTGCTCCTCACCGACACATTCAAAAGGCTTATCCCCCCCCACCGCAGCCAGCAGCGCGAAGCCTTCGTACTGTCGTGGATCCTCGAGGAGATTCCGGCCATCAAAGATAGCTGTGAGTTGGCCGGGGGTCATGAATGGGGCCAAGACCAAGAAGACGAAGCGACACTTTGGACATTCCCCGCACCAACTTAAGTAGCGACGGCTCTGGTCAAGTCGAAACACCGCGTTACAGCTGGTAAATGCTTTGTGATATGCGGGCAGGCGAGCAAAGGCTCGCGCGATCGCCAACTCCGAAACTCCTCGGAGAATCGAGTAGTAGGCAAGATCGGGGGTGGCCGCCGCCAAGGCGGCGATAAACAACCTCTCCGCTCGAAGGCTCTTGCTGAATTGGTGGTTGACGTCGATCCCAAAGGCCTGAACATTCCCCTGAGAGGCGGAGCGTTCATTCGACATGACCACGGCCGAGGCGTTGTGGAGCACGGCGACGAGGCAGGAGATAGCCGAAACGATAGCGGTGACGGGGATATGCCCGTTGAGGGCACCGTGGGAGTTGTAGGTCAGGAGCAGAGGGTCGATCTGGCGAGAGGCATGAAGCCAGGGCAGCTCCGCCACTTCGGCGGTGCGTCGAATCGGCCCCATCGTTCCAACCGAGAAGAGGGTCACGCTCGCGCCCGCGGTCCGGAGTACCTCCAGGCCCACAATCGAATCCTTGCCCCCTCCCACGGGTAGGAGCAGCCGATTGCCAAGCGCTTTGCCGACAGCAGAACGAGGTTCGGATCGGAAAGGAAAATCGGGACGGGGAAGATCAATTTCATTCTCCACCGCAAACTCCCCAAGACCCTCTGAATACAACGCTCGCAACAGCTGGGCGGTGTCCGCTCCAGGAAGAGGACCAGCACAGGAGATCTTCGGTGGAATGGCAGCCTTGAAATAGCTGATCCCAGCCACCCAATGCAAGAGGTTGACGAGGGGCTCGGCCTCCCGTATTGCATCCGAGCCTAGAGGCTGGGCAATCGGCAGATCAATCCGTTCGACGAACCGGAGGGCATCATCGAGCGAGTACTCGAGCTCAACTACGCCTTCTGGACTCAGCGTTGCGCGTCCAAAACGCAACTCGCGGATGGAGCCAGGCACGGGAAAGGCT
>JBOHUW010000216.1:0-3907 GCA_050734895.1 Candidatus Dormibacteraceae bacterium
CTCGGGATCCCGAGCATTCATCGCCGAGGCGAGCGAGAGGGTATCTGGTGAGTGATTCAGAGGTGGAGCGGTGGGCAGCATCATCAGCCGGTCGACGACCGCGGCTGGATGAGATATCGGTGGCCGCGGCCGGCCGGATGGCGGCGGCGTAAATGAGCTTGATTAACCGACTGCGAGCACACTCCCTCGCGAGCGGGCGCGTTACGCGCCCGCGCGAGGTCATATTTCCAACTCCTAGGATCGAGAGGGAGTTGGCCCTGCCGAAACGTTTGGCGGAGGCTTTCAAAAGTGCCCGACAACGAGCCGGATTGAGTCAGGTCGGGTTAGCGCAAAAAGCTCAAATTGATCAGTCGACGGTGTCTCTTTTGGAAAGGGCTAGGCGCTCGCCCGGCATGGAAGCCCTTGCCCGACTGAGGATGGTTTTGGAGCTGAGCGAGGAGTTCTGTCAGGAGATCATTAAGGCTAGCCGTCGCTCTAAGCCTCTATCGAGTGAGCTTGGCAGGCTGGCGGCACTGCCCTTCCGGTGGTACGAGATGGTCGATCGCAGGCAGCGCTCACTGCGAGATCGGGAGAAGGGGATGCGCTCACAGAAGGGCGGCCGCTTCATCCGCAACCAACGCTTTGGAATCAGGCCAGGGCGGAGAGGAGGTAGACGATGAGCCCTGTTGCAACAGAAAATCCGCACCTGGTCCTCGGCCTGGCTCCAACCGCCGAGCCGGAGGTGGTCCAGGGGGCATACAGAGCTCTGGCGATGAAATATCACCCAGACCGCAACTCTGCCGGTGGCCAGCGGATGAAGGCGATAAATGCTGCCTACGAAATCCTCAAGGACCCAGTAAGACGACGAGATTGGGAGCTTCGGCAGCCGCGGCCCCGCCCGACTAATGAGCAGCAATCAAATACAAATCGGCGGCAGCAGACTCGCTCGTACTCTTCGCCCCCTCGGCCGAACCACCGCGGAGCGAGCTGTCCTCAGCATCCCTACTCTCCTAATCAGGGAATATGCTCCTACTGCGGAAGTGCAATGTGTGCCTTCTGCCCGGGCTGGCGGCGGCTTTTCGGCGGTAAAAAGCCGCTCTGTTCTGATTGCCGAGCTGGTCAGCTGGAATCTCGGCTGCTGATGTTCTGGAGCGTTCTGCTGATTGGCAGCGGGCTGCGAACTCTGGTGTATGGCCACTGGGGTAGTAGCCTGCTTCTCGCCTATCCGGCCGCGGCCCTGCCCAGCGGATCTCGCCTCTGGAATCGGGTGGCTTTGAGCCCGCACGGCAAAAGGATCAAGGCATGGCTTGATGTTAGGGCGATGGAGCAGCGCCAGAAGTGGGCGCTAACCGTGCTGCGCTGGGTAGCACCAATCCTGCTGGGCATCTTCATCTGTCCAATCGATCTCTTCCTGACCTCTGGGCTACTCGCCCTGGAGGTCTATCGAGGTGGCTATGGCCTGGGTTGGTGGCGATTGCAGCCATCGCTGCTAATCAAGCGGCTGAACATCAAAAGGAAGCCGTTCGCATGAACCAGGGAGGTGAGCCTATGTAGGGCGATGTGAGCGATGAATTGATGTGGGGAGGCGGTCCTTCGTTGACCGCGACCGGCCGCCTACCCCAACCATATCCGCGGCCAGCCGGGAATCCCGAGCTGGCCATACACGAGGCGTGCAATGCAAACACTACCGAATTTAAGAAAAGTTAGGGCGTTCTCCCCTGAGAACGCCTATCCGGAATCGGGCGAGCGGCTGTGGCAGCTCTCTGAGCAGGCATGGAGTGAGAACCGCTTCGCCCAGGCGGCCGAGCTCTCGCGCCTAGCCGAAATACACGAACGTGAGTACCGGGCATCTCAGAGGAGGGCAGCATGAACCACAGATATCGACTCCACTTGAACGATGAGGAGATGGATGCCATCGCCGCTGGGGCCCAGTGCCTCCAGACTGAGCCGCACTTGCGCAGCGAGCATCCACCGGAGAAGGTGATCCAGCGCAAGATTCATCAGGCGCTCTTACTCCTCGGCCTCTATCGACAGGCGTGGATGGGGGATCAAGGCCAATGAATCAGCAGATCGTACATATAAGATTGGCGGGGTCTCCGCAAGCGGTAGCCGAGGTCGCCGGTGAATTGGAAATAGGGCTGGAGGTTATCGATGACTCCGGATCATTCGCCTGTCGCCGAGACAAAACGGTGGTTCGTCGCTGCCTAAAGGTGGTGGTCTCAGAGATCGAGTTGAGGAGCTCGGTTGATGGGAGCAGATGAAAGCTATTCAGGCTTATGGGAGGGGCTTGACCGGCCAATCGAGATATCAGAGCAGGTAGAGACTCCATCTGTTCCGGCAGCGGCGATCGTAGCGCCTGATGAATTCAAGTGTCGACATTGTGGGATCAGATTGACTCCCTCCAAGCCCGGCCAGCCAGGGCCGAGGGCTTGTTTCTGTTCTCCGGCCTGTCGCGAGGCTGCTCGGCTGCGCAGACAGCAGGGCCTTTTGGAGTCCACCCCCCGCGTTCGCCCTGGCGGCCGCCGCCGGCTGCGTGAGCGGCTAATTACCGAGGCAACGTCGTCGTGATCGCTACCTCAGCTGTTGCAGTACCACCCCATGATCTGGAAGCTGAGGCTTCGGTCCTGGGGGCTATCCTACTTGACGGGAGCGCAATCGCCAAGGTGGTGGAGATCATCTCAGCCGAGGACTTCTACCGCGAGAATGCCGGCCAAATTTACAAGGCAGCTCTGAGCCTTCATCAGCTGGGAAATCCGATAGATCACATCACTGTCTCGGCCGAGCTGGAGAAATTGGGGATCCTGGAGAGAGTCGGTGGCCGCGCTCAGCTTGCCCTCCTCCAGGAGCAGACTCCGACCGCGGCGAACGTCGAGCACTACGCCCGAATCGTCAAAGGGCTGGCTACCAAGCGGCGGGTTATCGCTCTGGGTCAAAAAATAGTGCAGCTGGGTCAGGATGAACTCCTTGATGCCAGAGAGGCGCTAGAGACAGTTGGGGAGCCTCTGCGCCAGCTCGAATCTGAAGCTCTGGGGTCTGGAGATCTAAAGCGGGCATCTCAGACCATCCGAATCTCCGAGGTCGAACGAGAGGAGGTGGAGTGGCTCTGGTGGCAGCGGCTGCCCCTGGGCAAGGTTGTCGTCCTCGATGGCGACCCTGGGCTGGGTAAGTCCACCCTAACTCTCGATCTGGCGGCGAGGGTGAGTACTGGTGGGCAGATGCCCGATGGCACCGACAGCATCGCTGGCGGAGCAGGGGTGGTCGTCCTCTCGGCGGAGGATGGCTTGGCAGATACCATCCGCCCGCGGTTGGAGGCCGCCGGAGCCGATCTCGAGAGAGTCGCCACCTTCAGAGTGAATGATGCACAAGGAGCGGAGCGATTCCCTGAACTGCCGGGAGATATACCGGCGATTGAGCGAGTTATTGGAGAGATGGGGGCCAAGCTGCTGATCATCGACCCTCTGATGGCATATCTGGGGGGAGAGGTCAACTCCCACCGCGACCAGGATGTACGTCGAGCCCTGGCGCCGCTGGCTAACCTGGCCGAGCGAGCTGGAGTGGTAGCGGTAGTGGTGCGGCATCTGAACAAAGCCAGTGGAGGCAGCCCGATCTACCGTGGTGGGGGCTCGATAGGGATCATCGGAGCGGCGAGAGTAGGGCTGTTGGTGGCCAAGGATCCTCAGGATGAGGAGCGGAGGATTCTGGCTCCGGTGAAGACCAATCTCAGTGCCCCACCGCCCTCACTGGCCTACAAGATGGTGCCAGTAGGTATTGAGGGAGTGCGGGTGGAGTGGCAGGGAGCGAGTGAGGTGACCGCGGCCCAGCTGCTGGTGGTGGCCAATAGCGAGTCAGCCGGAGAGCGCAGCGCCCTGGAGGAGGCTGAAGCCTTCCTGATTGAACTACTCTCCAAAGGCCCGGTGCCGAGCAAGGA
>JBOHUW010000217.1:0-3900 GCA_050734895.1 Candidatus Dormibacteraceae bacterium
CTAGATCCACACCCCCGATGGGTGGAACCACTCTCCTAACTGGGGCGATCAGCGGTTCGGTGATATCGAACAAGATACGATGGAGCTTGTTTCGAGGATATGGCTCGATCCAGGAAAAGACCGCCCGGGCCATCAGGCAGAGTAGAAAAGCAGTCAGAATCACCTGCAGAAAGGTGCTCAGGATAATCATGTACTCTCCTGTTTGGAGAGTACGCGGTCGATCTCTCGCTTCACCTCCTTCAACTCCTTGAACTCTCGATAGACCGAGGCGAAGCGGATGTAGGCCACCTCGTCCAGCTCGCGTAAGTGTTCCATCGCCATCTCCCCAATCTCCTGTCCGGAGATTTCCACCCGACCCGATCGACGAAGTTCAAACTCGATCTGGGCGACGATTGAGTTCAGCTTTTCGGATGAGATCTCCCGCTTCTCGGTCGCCCTCCGTAACCCCGAGAAGAGCTTGTGCGGATCGAAGTCCTCCCGTCGGCCATCCTTCTTGATGACAAAGAACGGCACCGTCTCAATCCGCTCATAGGTGGTGAAGCGCTGGCCACACTGCAGGCACTCTCGGCGCCGCCGAATTGCCTCCCCCACCTCTGAATCACGCGAATCCACCACCTTGAGATCGTGGTGACCACAATACGGACAACGCACACTAGTACCCTGCCCGGTTAGAAGCGTTTGCGCAGGAAGGCCGGAATATCCAAGTCTTCGGCCTCCGTAGTTACCGGGGCCAAATCGGGCATTTGGGCCACCGGAGTTGAAACCAACTCCTTTACTGCCGGGGTCACGTCAGCCATCTCGATACTGGCCGGGGACTTCTCGACGACCACACTCTCGGCGGTGGCCTGCGACTGTGACCTCTGGAATCCAGTGGCAATCAGGGTGATCTTCACTTCATCCTGGAGGCGGTCATCGTTGACCACACCGAAGATTAGGTTGGCCCCCGGATCGACCGAAGCCCGAATAATCTCGGCCGCACTCTCGCACTCGAAGAGGGTGATATCACGGCCGGCGGTGATGTTGAAGAGAATCCCGCGAGCCCCGTCAATCGTAGTCTCCAAGAGCTGGCTGGAGACCGCCTGCTTGGCCGCGTCCTCGGCCCGGTTATCACCAGAGCCAAAACCGATCGCCATCAACGCCTCACCGGCCTCGCTCATGATCGATTTGACATCGGCGAAGTCGAGGTTGATTACCCCGGGGTTAACAATCAGGTCAGAGATTCCCTGCACTCCCTGGCGAAGCACATCATCAGCGATGCGGAAGGCGTCCTCTAGAGTGGTTCGCCGATCCACCATCTGAATCAACCGATCGTTAGGGATGACGATTAGGGCATCGACCTTATCTTTGAGATAACGTATGCCCTCATCGGCAGTTTGACTGCGTACCTTCCCCTCCCACTTGAAGGGCCGGGTAACCACTCCGATGCAGAGCGCTCCCTGCTCCCTGGCCACCTCGGCTACCACCGAGGAGGAGCCGGTCCCGGTTCCTCCCCCCATCCCGGCGGTGACAAAAGCCATGTCGGAATCCTTGAGCAGCTCGACCAGTTCGGCGCGGCTCTCCTCGGCCGCATCGCGTCCCCTGGTCCAATCGCCCCCAGAGCCCAAGCCACGGGTCAGCTTGCGACCGATGTTGACCTTGATATCCGCGCTGCATCCTTCCAAGGCCTGCAGATCAGTGTTGACCGCAATAAACTCCACGCCTTTGAGGGCAGCCGAAATCATTCGGTTGACAGCGTTACCGCCACCTCCGCCACAGCCAACCACCTTGATCCGGGCTCGTACGTCCTGGCGCTCCGAATGATCCCAACTCATGGTGTCCTCCTGAATCGATCCCTTACTTTTAGAAAAAATCGCGCAGCCATCTTACCGTCCTCTGATAGGCACCCGCCATGGCCGGCTGCCGCTGATCTACCTTATTCTCTACCTGCTGTAGCGATGCCCGCGCACTCCACTTGACCAGCCCCACCGCAACCGCGTTGCTCGGGCCGCTGGCGCGGTCGGCCAAGCCTCCCACTCCCATCGGCAGGCCAAGTCGAACCGCCGAGTCGGCGAAGACGGCCTGGGCAGCATCTGCCGCCCCCATCATCCGAGCTCCGCCGCCGGTTACTACTACTCCGGCCGGGAGCAGCCCCTCGTAACCGCTCGCCCTTACTTCATCTCGAGCGAGCTGGAAGATCTCTCCCATCCGAGGTCCGATAATCTCCGCCAACCGCCGACGGGGAGTCGGCTGGAGTCGGTCTCCCCCGACCTGCCGGACCTCGATTTTTTCCTCGACGGCGATCGTCTGGGGTAGGGTGTGACCGTAGTTGAGTTTGAGCATCTCGGCATCGGCCAGGGTGGTTCGCAGCCCGATGGCGATGTCGTTGGTGACATGGTTTCCGCCCAACGGCAGCACCGTCAGGTGGAGGACCGAGCCCTCGTTATAAACCGCCACGTCGGTGGTTCCGGCGCCGATATCGATCAGGCAAACCCCAAGATCGATCTCGTTGGCCGAGACCACCCCCTCTCCGGAGGCTAGCCCCTGAGCAACTACATCATCGACCTCCAGGCCGGCCTGGTTAACGCATTTGATGACGTTCTGCACCGAAGTCCGGGAGCTGGTGACGATATGCGCCTCCACCTCCAACCGCCGCCCGGTCATCCCGACCGCCTCCTTTACGCCTTCCTGCCCATCAACGGTGAAGGCCCGAGGAAGGACGTGGATGACCTGGCGATCGTTGGGGACGCTCACCGCCCGTGCGGCATCCACCGCCCGTTGAATATCCTGATGGCCGATCTCACCTTCCGGCCCGGCCACCGCCACCACCCCGTGGCTATTCTGAGAGCGAATCTGAGAACCTCCCAACGAGACAACGCAGGAGTCGGCCGACACGCCAGCCATTCGCTCACCGGTGACGATCGCTTCGCGGATGGCATGAACCGTGCGTTCAATATTCACGACCATCCCCTTGCGCAGACCTTCACAGGCTGCTTCGCCGACGCCGCAGACACTAACCTGGCCGTATTCATCAGCTTCAGCGATGACGAATACCACCCGGCTGGTGCCCAGATCGAGACCAGCGATCCATTTCCGATTAGAGGGGTTGTCCAGGTTTGACAACGGAGTTGCTGAGATGCCTCCTAAAACGTAGTGTGGGATTTTATAGACGAATACAATAAACTTGTACGAGCGTTGAAATCGAGTATACCTCGTCTGGGGCCCACAATTCACTAGATTTTGTGCTTATCTCAAAATTTATCGATAGATGTTGTGGGGAAGGGGTATTAAAATGGCCCGATGAGGATTTGCGTCTTTTGTGGATCGAGATCCGGGCACGGTCAGGGTTACCTGCAAACCGCCGAGCAAGTAGGTGAATTACTCGCCCAGCTCCAGATCGGGCTGGTGTATGGCGGAGCGAGTATAGGCTGCATGGGAGCGCTCGCCGACTCCGCCCTCCAGGCCCGAGGCGAAGTGATCGGTGTAATACCCCAGAGAATGGTCGACAGAGAGGTTTCTCACTCCGGATTGAGCCATCTTCATATCGTATCCAACATGCACCAACGCAAAGCCCTGATGGCCGACCTCTCTGATGCCTTCCTAGCTCTGCCCGGAGGCGTGGGTACCTTGGAGGAACTCTTTGAGATTTGGAGCTGGGCTCACCTTGAACTGCACGCCAAGCCGGTGGGCATCCTCAACTCAAACGGCTACTTCGCTCCCCTGCTGCAGCTCGTCGACCAGATGATTCAAGCAGATTTCATCTATCCCGGTACCCGAGATTTATTGATCGTGGATTCCGACCCGGAACGGCTGATCGCCCGCCTGCAAAACGCGATTGGCTAATGATGTTTCTAAATTTGATCGGGCGAGGCAAGCCTAGCCCCTAGATTTGCGGCGGGGCTGGGGATTGGGGAGCAGCAGAGC
>JBOHUW010000218.1:0-3858 GCA_050734895.1 Candidatus Dormibacteraceae bacterium
CGAACTCTGCGATAGATATCAGTCGCTGCTAGTTTTCGATGAGGTGATCACCGGCTTTCGGGTAGCCGCCGGCGGTGCGCAGGAGCGCTACCGGGTGAGGCCCGATCTTACCGTGCTGGGCAAGGTGATCGGTGGCGGACTTCCGGTAGGAGCTTATGGCGGTCGAGCCGAGCTAATCGATCTGGTGGCTCCGATAGGGCCGGTTTATCAGGCCGGCACCCTCTCCGGTCATCCCCTGGCGATGGCTGCCGGCCGAGCCACTCTAGAGCTGCTCGACGAAGCTGCCTATGCTCGGTTGGAGGAGTTGGGAGCCCAGCTGGAGGCGGTTTTGGCGCCGCATGGACGGGTAAGCAGGGTGGGATCGCTGCTTACTCTCTTCGTTGAGGATCAGGCCAGCTTTGCCCGCCTCCACGCTCGATTACGGGCGGGCGGAGTATTGATTCCTCCCTCCCAGTTCGAGGCCTGGTTTATCTCCACCGCCCACACCGAGCAGGATATCGAACAAACTCGTCGGGCCTTAAATGCATAATCCTAGCTGGCGTTCCGATCGCTTCCTCCGCGCCTGCCGGGGGGAGGCGGTTGACACCACTCCAATCTGGATGATGCGGCAGGCCGGGCGCTCACTTCCCGAGTATCGCCGATTCCGCGAGCACTACTCCCTCGCCGAGATAGTCGCTCAACCCGAACTCTGCACCGAGGTTACTCTCCAACCAGTCAACCGCTTTGAAGTTGATGCTGCGGTGATGTTTGCCGACATCATGCTTCCACTGACGGGCATGGGGGTGGAGTTCGAACTCGTGGAGCAGGTGGGACCGGTGATCAATCAGCCGATTCGAAGGGCGGCGGATGTCGAACGGTTGAGGATTCCGGAGGGAGAGGAGGCTGCTCCCCAGGTGATCGCCGCGATACGCCAAGTAGTAAAAGCCTCCCCGGTCCCGGTGATCGGTTTCTCCGGAGCCCCCTTCACCCTGGCCAGCTATCTGATCGAGGGCCAACCCTCGCGTTCCTTCACCCTGACCAAGCAGTTCATGTTCAGCCAGCCGGAAGCCTTTGATCGTCTCCTAGCCAAACTGGCCCAGGTGATGTCCGGCTATCTGACCGCTCAGGTGGGGGCAGGGGTGGACGCAATTCAGCTCTTCGATAGCTGGATCGGAGCTCTGGCAGTGGAGGATTACCGAGATCGGGTGGCCCTGCACGACCAAGCGATTTTTACCGCCACGGCCGCTCTCGGGGTGCCGCGGATCCATTTCGGTACCGGAACCGCCGGGTTACTGGAAGAGCTGGCGACCAGTGGAGCCGAGGTGATCGGGCTGGATTGGCGGCTTCCCTTGGCCGAGGGATGGCGCCGGGTTGGTGGTGACAAGCGGGTGCAGGGTAATCTCGAGCCGGCGGTGCTCTTGGGGCCGCCGGAGTTGATTCGCCAGCGGACGCAGGCTGTCTTGCGTCAGGCTGGTGGCCGACCGGGCCACATCTTCAACCTTGGTCATGGGGTTCTGCCGGAGACGCCGCTGGAAAGTCTCCAACTGCTGGTAGAGAGTGTTCATCAAGGAGGGCAATCCGTTGTCTAAAACCGGAATCATTTGCACGGCCTATGGGACGCCCCGGAGCCAGTCGGCGGCAGACATCGAGGCTTATTACACTCATATCCGGGGGGGGCGCAAGCCCAGCCCGGAGGCGCTCAGTGAGCTAGTTGACCGGTACCAGGCGATTGGGGGTTCTCCGTTGGAAGAGATTACCAATCGTCAGGCGCAAGCTCTTGCTCAGCTGTTGGAGGTTCCCGTTTGGGTCGGGATGAAACACGCCGAACCTTTCATCAGCGCCGCGGTAGAGCAGGCTCGGACGGCCGGAGTGACCCGTTTGATCGGGCTTCCTCTCGCCCCCCACTACGCGGCGATGAGCCTAGGCGCATACAAAAAGACCCTCCAGGCGAGTTGGGAGGGAGAGTTGGAGTTCATCCCCGGCTTTCACACCCACCCGGCCTTCATCTCGGCGGTACGCAGCCTGCTCGGGGAGGCCTTGGCCGGATTTGAGGCTGACCGTCTCTTCTTTACCATCCATAGTCTGCCTGCCCGAATCTTGGCCGAGGGGGATGGCTATGCTGATCGTTTCCGGGAAAGCTGTGAGATGGTTTCCACTGGACTGCAGCTGCCTCCTTGGCAGCTGGCTTACCAATCGGTCAGCGACACCGGAGAGCCGTGGTTGGGGCCTGACCTGCTGCCGGCTATCGAGGCTTCAGGAGCCCGACGAGTGTTGGTCTGCCCGATCGGCTTTGTCTCCGATCATCTGGAGATTCTCTATGACCTGGATGTCGAGGCACAGGAGTTTGCCCAGCGCAGCGGACGCGAAATCCGCCGCACCGCCTCCTTTAACGATCGTCCGGAGTTCATCGAAGCGTTGGCTTCGGTGGTCCGCGACCATCTCTGAGGTGGAAGAAAATGCGCCTTTACCGCCCGCGCTACCGTGTCCTCCCGCTTTGGCTCAATGAAGTAGACGCGCTGTTCGAGCTCTACCGCCGAGTTGGAGCCGACCAGGGGAAGCCGGAGGGGGTATCGGTGGCCGAAATCCAGGCCTGGTTGGAAGGTGGATTCGAGCTCTACCAGGTTCAGCATCAGGGGCGGCTGGTCGGCGCGATGCGACTTACCTTCCCGGTTGGGGTCTGTTGGCTCGATCATCTGGCAGTTGACCCGGATCACCGCAGGAGGGGCTATGGCCGCTCCCTGGTCGATCACGGGCTACACCGGGCACGCCGCCTTGGCTCTTCTCGGATCTGGGTAGGCATCAGGGCAGAGACGGGAGCCGGCGAGCTAGCCTTCTACGAGCGCCTCGGTTTTATCCAGAGCGGGTATCACCGTTTGCCTACCGAATCGGAATCACTGTTGCTGCTGGAGGCATCGCTATGAACCCATAGTTTCAGAGCTTGGGAGAATTCTATTTACTCGGCTTAGACGATAGTTATAAGCACTCCATAGGCAAGGTGAACGGCAGAAAAATGACGGGCATCGGCAGTGATTAGCTCCTCCACTTGGTGTCTCTCGGCTAAGGCAAGAATTAGTCCGTCGACGTAAGAGAGTCGGAGATCTTCGTGTTTCTCGAGTATTTGGACGGTTCGATAACGATCAACTTCAGTAGCAGAAAGGATCTTGATCGCATTATCTGTAGCCCAACGAATCACCATCAAAGCCTGATTTGAGGACCGCTTTGAAGTTCGCCGAGTACGAATTAAAGTATACGCCTCACCAATAACTTCCCAAGTGGTGCAAAACGTTCGTCCTACGGATTGACTTGCTTGGAATGCGGAGATTGTGCTCAAATGATGATTATCAGTCGCTGAGAGGAAGCCAACCACCGGACCAGTATCGAGGAGGGCTAATCGCATTATTGACGATATACCAGCTCATCCACTCTCTCTGATAGATCGGAAGGTAGATCCTTAATTATGCCCGAGAAGGACAACATACTTTCCAGCTGCTCTTCGGTATTGTCATCTGGAAGAGCTTGAACAGCCCTAGCTACTACCGCGCTTTGAGAAATACCATCCCGGTTTGCTATTAGACGGATTAGAGAATCAACCTCAGGGGGCAGTAAAACCTGTTTTCTGACTAGCATTTGGAGTTCATTATACACACCTAAAGTGTGTAGCATTAATCTAACTGTCCCACCCGGCACAGCTCATCGAGGTTCACGAGACGGACGCCGGACCGACTCGCTTCGTCATGTAGGCCGCTGGTGAACCCAGCCTTGGCGAAGAGGACGAATTGGCAGTCGGGCGCGAGGCTGACCCCGGCTTGGCGGAGAGCTGGTAGTTTGAACTCCCGGAGGTCCTGCAGCACGTCCAAGCCCATCCGCTCACTCCGCCAG
>JBOHUW010000219.1:0-3855 GCA_050734895.1 Candidatus Dormibacteraceae bacterium
GCAGGGACCTGTGCTGTATGCGTCAGACTTTCTTTTCTCGACCATTACAGGAACCGGTGTCCTTCTCGCAGTTGGATGATAGTGAAACTATAAAATAGCACCACCATGACTGAGGATCCCAGTGACGGGAAGCATCTCCAGGCCAACCTGCTAACTGCCGATCGAGCCCTAATTACTATCGCTCACAAGGAGCAAATAGAGGTCGTCGCGATACCCGGTTCATCGGGTGGAATGGCCTAATTTAGACTTCTCACCAATCACAAAGCCTCTGAACCCATTCGCTCCAACCGATTCAACCCCTGCTCGATCAGTGTCTTCATCAACACTTGATAGGGCAACTCGCGACGCTTGGCCGTCTCCCGCACCCTTTGCAACAGCTGATTCGGAATGCGCAGCGAGACCATGGTCGTGCCTCGGATAAGCAGCTGTTCTATCTCCTGCTCAAACTCTGCATCTGTCACATTCTCGTAGGGATCATGGAACTCATATGCTTGCGCATTCATTATCGTTCTCCTAACTTCAAGCATCACCTAAGATTTTTCGTATCAGCCGCCGTCCGGGAGATCTCGCATGAACGGGATACCTTCCTCCCGCTCGCGGGACCCAAGCGAGGAACAGCCAACTATTGGTGGCTGTTCGACCCAAGGTAGAGTAAGTACCTCGTCTCTCTTGCCATTCAGTAATTCGATAAGAATCTCTCATCGCCTCCTCGATCTCAGGTTTAGTTAAATTACGTTCCGGATGATCATCAAAGATGTGGCGAGTATTGAAACAACCCCAAATTACTGGACCTTGGTGGAGGTGGATTAGAGCGAAATTTCTACTCCCGGGCATTATACTACGTTTCGTATATACGGGCAAAGTTTAAAATGAAACATAGGTCCATATTCACCAACTCCAACCCAAAAATCTACTCAGCCAGTAAAGACCACCAAAGTAGGACAGGTGGGTTTGCAAGCATTCCATCAGCCGACAAGCCACTAAGCTGTCTCTCGAATTCCCCGAGTCGAATTATCCTCACTCAGACCACACAAGGAGACCGAATAGAATGAAGCCGAGTCAGGAAAACAGAGCCACGCGCTTTCGGGCACTTCACGAGCGGCCGAAGGCCTTCGTCATCCCAAATCCGTGGGATGCCGGTACCGCTCGCATCTTGGAGGTGCTTGGGTTCGAGGCGTTGGCAACCACTAGCGCAGGCCTCGCCTTCTCGCTTGGTCGGCGCGACGGAGAGGGCGGGGTGTCGCGCGAAGAGGCGCTGGCGAACGCTCGCCTGATCATCGAGGCCACCGATCTGCCCGTGTCGGCCGATCTGGAGAATGGCTACGGTGACGCTCCAGAAGCCGCGGCGCAGACTATAAGACTGGCTGCCCAGGCAGGTCTGGTCGGTGGATCTATTGAGGATGCGACTGGAGATCCCCGCCGTCCGATCTATGAACTCAATCAGGCAACCGAGCGTATCGCCGCCGCAGTTGAGGCGGCGAGATCGCTGCCGTTCCCGTTCATGCTGACCGCGCGGTCGGAGAACTTTCTCCACGGCCGACCCGACTTGGATGACACCATCCGTCGGCTGCAGGCGTTCGAGGCGGCCGGCGCAGACGTGCTTTACGCGCCCGGCCTCAGCGACTTGGAGGCGATTCGAACTGTCTGTGCTGCCGTTTCCCGACCGGTCAACGTCCTGATGGGCCTAGCCGGGACTTCGTTTTCGGTGGACGAGTTGACGGCGGCAGGGGTGCGAAGAATCAGCGTGGGCGGATCACTGGCCCGGACCGCACTGGGAGCGTTCATCGGCGCGGCTCGTGAGATCAAGGAGCGGGGATCATTCACGTTCGCATCCGATGCCCTGCCGCACGCCGAAGCCAACCGGTTCATGGCCTCCCATCAGGCGTCGTGAGGGTGAGAGCGGCCTTCTCCACGGATACCGTAAAGCCGCAAGCTCGGGCACAACGATGTCGGCATGGGCCAGCTCAGCGGGAGCATGAGTGGTCGCAACCGCAATCACCTTGGCACCGGTTTGGTGGCCGGCGGTAATTCCGGCGGGGGCATCCTCGACAATCACACAGCTCCGCGGTTCAACTCCAAGCTGACGTGCTGCGGTGATATACCCTTCGGGATCAGGTTTCCCTCGGACAACGTCATCGGCTGAGATAACCACCTCGGGAATGGGTAGGCCGGCGGCTTGTAGCCGTGCCAGCACAAGGTGGCGGGTACATGCGGTGTAGATCGCCCAACGACCTCGGGGGATAGCTTCCAGAAGCTGAGTAGCCCCGGGGAAAACGATGAGCTCTGCTGCCTTGGCAATCTCCAGCTGGTTGAACCACTCCGTTTCGTCATCTACTGAGAAGTCGAGGCGGTGCTCATCCCGGAAGGCTTGGATCTTCTCTCGCGCCCGTCGACCGTGCTCGTGGAGGATGGCATCGCCGGGTCCGTACCCATGGCGAGCGGCGAACGCATCCCAATTGCGGATGACCGCTGGCGTTGAATCGACGAGGACACCATCAAAATCGAACAAGACAGCGGGTGTGGACAGCTTCATCCCGGGATCATACCGATAACTCGTTCAATTCGGACTACCCTTGTGCCATGATTATTTCTGGGGTCGCTGGAGAAGGAGCTGCCGGATTCCCCTTGATCTCCAATCTCGCCGCATGAGGCTGCCGTCCCGGATCGCGGCGATGGCCGGGCCGTCAGTCCTGACCGCAGTGCTGATTCGCATCGGAGGCGGGAAACCCGCGACTACATATTTCTCTATCTGGCGGTAGTTGCGGTTTTGGGTGTTCTGGAAGGCCTCTGGCCGGCGTTGGCCACGGCCACGCTCAGTTTCATCTTCGTCGACTACTTCTTCGTGCCTCCGATCCACACCCTGAGCATCACTGACGAGCAGGACATCGTCAACCTGTTCGCGTTCGCTGCCATTGCCGGGTTGGTAGGCCTGCTCGCCTCGCAGCGTCGGAAGGCTCTGCTTCGGGCCGAAGCACTAGCTCACGATTTGCGACAAAGCAATGCTGAGCTACTCCATTTCAACGAAGAACAGGCAGCCTCTGCCCAGGCGGCGCTCAACTTCAGCCGATCCTTGGCTATTTGTCAACTGCGCAGTGCTCTCGGCGAGGATCGTACCCAGAGGTGTGCGGAGCTCGTGGGAGACGGTGGCCAGAAGATCGCGGCGGAAGCGGTTCACCTCCTGGAGGGCGCGGACCTGCTCCTGGCTGCGAATTAGCGACGGCGATGTAGAGGGAGCTGCGGCCGGCGGTCTTACCCATGCTTCGAGAAAGCGCATTGAGGCTGATTGCCGATCGCGTTAACCAGCGGTTCCTGGCCGACCTGTACCAGCATGACGGCTCCTCCCCTCACGAGGTCAGAGGCCGGATCGTGCTCTGCCTCACCGGTCGCCTGGGTCTGGAGGAGCGAATTCGCAAGACGGCTAAGTATGCTCAGGCCCAGGATGCGACCTTCACCACGGTTACGGTCCGCACTCGCCGGCCATCCGAGACCGACAAGCGGCCATCGGCTCCTATGCCGCCCTCACCCACCAGCTGAAAGGCGAATTTGTCCGCCTGACTGGCCGCTCTCCAGCCCCCGCGCTGGCCGAGTTCGTCCAACAATCGATGGCCACAGAAGTAATGGTCGGCCATCCCTACCGTGGTACTGTCAACCAGCTGATCCGTCAGCTTCAGGGAGTGGATCTCCACATTCTCCGTCACAGTAAGTAGATATGACGAATGATCCCAGTCGGCTAACCCATATCGATGAGGCAGGAGCGGTGCAGATGGTCGACATCAGCGATAAACCGGAAACCCAGCGCATTGCCCACGCGGAAGGCTTCGTCCGGATGATGCCGGCGACGGTGCGAGCTATTCG
>JBOHUW010000220.1:0-3844 GCA_050734895.1 Candidatus Dormibacteraceae bacterium
GGGCAGATCATGAAAAGTCAGCAACTAACTGCGCCTTTGCCCAAGATCTAGCCTTTAGACTAAATGATCCAATACTGGAAGCGACTGCTCTGGTTTTTCAAGCTAATCTTCTTTATGATTCTTCGGACATCCAAAACCAGCCGAAAAATCTCCTGGCTGGATTGCTAATGCTCAGCCAAGCCGCCGAAAAAGGTCGACTTCTTCCCCCGAGTTTAAGAGCCAGAATCGAGGCTGAACGAGCCCGAACATATGGAGCTCTAGGATTAAGAGATGAGTGTACAGCGGCGATTGATCGAGCCCGTCGAGCTTCCGAGGAGATCACCGAAAAGGATAGAATTGGTCTGTTCAGTGACTGGAGGCCAACTCGGTTATCGGTTTATGAAGGCACTTGTTGGCTTCTCCTAGGCAATCCCAAGATGGCAGTTAAAGCGCTGGAGCAAGGGGTACCAACCTTTGAATCTAAAGGCCCTAATCTCGCGCTTTTTGCCCAAATTGATTTAGGTAGTGCTTACGCAGAGAGCCAAGAGCTTGAAGAAGGCAGTAGGTTGCTCGGCTATGCATTTACCGAGCTAGCCAAAATGGGGAATACTCGAGGTACTCGTCGCATTCAGCACGCCCGATCGCGACTGGAGCCATGGAGAGACGAGCCAGCGGTTCGAGATTTGGACGAACGCATTAATAGTGGGCTTACGGCCCTAACTAATTAGAGATCGATCGGAAATTTCCCGGATCAGCGATCCGACAGCCTTTACTACCATCCCTGGTTCTAAGCGATCAATAACCATATCAGGGTGATGACTTTCAAGTTCACTCCGCTCCATTCGCTGCGCCACTGCAATCACATGGAAGCCCGCATGACGAGCACAGGCAATATCATTTGGAGAATCGCCAATAACCACTGTTTTCTGAGGATCTAGAGGATGTCCTTGGCGCTCGGCAAATCGCCGGGATAGAACGGCAGGTAATTTTGATCTATCTCTAGCATCGGAACCAAATGCTCCAATAGTAAGGTCAAGGTAGCGATCCAACCCGGCGACCTTAAGCTTGGTTTCTGCCGTCGAGTAAATATTTCCAGTCAACACAGTCTGGATAAACCCCTTCAGGGAAAGTGATTCTATTGATTCGGCTGCTCCTGGGTAGGGAGTAATTATGCGGACCAATTCATCATGGCTTTCGGCCAAAACCCTGGCTATCTCCCGGTGAAAACGAAGGATGCCATTCTCTGCTACCTCAGGAGGCACCCCCGAGTTTATAGCGGTTTCGATGACTATAGGTTCATCCGTATAACCATGTACTCGCTTAGGATCAAATTTAACTCCATCTTCCGGTAACTGGTAAGTAGCCGCGATTGCCCTCTGCACCCAACGCACATCAGAAGGGACCAAGGTGCCATCCACATCCCAAACAACGAGGCCAGCTTGAAGCTCGGAGTCCATGCGCTTATTCTCGCACAGTTGAATTGCGTCAAGGGAGTTCAATCCTCATTCTCGCGCAGGCCCTTCAAAAAATTCACCAGGAGGAGCTTTCACGAGATTCTTCGATGATGCCGTCGTGAGGTTCCAATACCGTGCCGATACGGTACGGTTTCTCGCGACACTGGGCGAGCGATTCAAGGAGTACGGCCTGAAGCTACACCCCGAGAAGACGCTGGGGGCTGGCGTTCGGACGATTTCCCGCCAAGAACAGAGAGCAGCGCGGAGAGGGGAAATGACTGCGTGACTACTCCGGCTATTTCGCAGTGCCAGGCACTAGTGTCCTGGCCCACCTTCCTCCCGATGATGGTTAGTAGGAGCTTCACGTAAAGCATCTAGGACTAGTTTTTCTGTTCGGGCTAATCGCCTCTGAGCCAAAAATCCCCGTATGCCCAGACCAATTGCTGCTAGCCCCAAAATGGTAAGAGAACCTCCAGCCCATAAATCCACGCTACTCTCTGCATCTTCGAGGAAGTATCCACCCATGCCTGCAATTAGAGTTCCCATCGAGCCCGTTGCAATGAATACATCCCTTACGAACTTCCTCGTTTCTCTACCTTCTTCCTCTTGCCAATCCACAAACTGAAATCTACTCAACAGCTGAGGATATTAGACGGACAATGGCACATGTCAGCCAATCAACTCAGCCTTAAGGGCAACAGTCAATCCTCGTCTTCACTCAAAGCGCTAGCTAGAGCCTTGTGAGCGTCTAGAGGTGTCAAATGACTATATACCCGCTGGATCATCTGGAGGCTCTCATGGCCAAGGACTTGAGCAACCAGAACCGAATCCATACCACGCTGAAGCATGAAAGTCGCCGCGGAATGACGGAATACGTGGGGGTGAATTCGTTTGCTGAGTCTCGCTCGATCGGCAACCTCGCGAACCATCTGCTGGACGCCACTTTCGGTCAACGCCTTGTAATCTCCACTCGTCGGGTCTCGCCGGCGGGAGAGAAATAGCCTGCGGCTAGCAGTCTCCATCTCTCGCAGCCCTTCGGCATATCGCTTAATTCGGCGATGCAGCGATGGAAGGATGGGGACTAGCCGCTCCTTATCCCCCTTACCTTGAACTCGCAAAAAGGCAGCACGATCGCGCTGAATTACACTATCGATCTTCAGGTTGATCAGCTCACCAACTCTTAAACCCGTATCGGCCAATATCCGGACGATCAGCGCATCCCTCTCATTGCCGGCCTTGACCTCCAGCAGCTTGATCTCATCCCGACTCAGAATTTCAACTAGCTTTCGAGGTAGTTTGGGCAGCTCAGCCTCGGCTTGGACTCGTTGGTCTCGCCCCTTAGCCCAAGCAAAGAAGCGCTTGACCGCCTTGACATAAGTCCATACGGAGTGCTTGGAGAGGGAGCCTCGCTTTCCTCCTCCATCGCGAAGTTCGTTAGTAAAAACCACCAGATCGTTAGTATTCAGCTCGGCTGGATCGGAGAACCCGTGGTTGTCACACCATGGGACAAAGACTTTGCGTAAGGGATACCCATATGAAAAATTGACGGTCTTCTGGGAGAGTCCCTTCGACCGACACTCTGCCAGATAATCCTCAACGAGCTCGCCCATCGTCGACCGCGGGTTTCCATCTCTCATAGCCCTAGATTAGCAGCTATCTAGCAGCAAAGGGACTGTTTAATAGCTATTCCTGACAGCAAATTTACGCGAGAAAAACGAGGTGGAGACGGCAGTTGAATTGGCTCTAACTCGCTTGTTTTGAACTTAAACGAGCGCTACAAGAGAAAAGTGGAGCCTACGTCGGGACTCGAACCCGAGACCTCTTCCTTACCAAGGAAGTGCTCTGCCAACTGAGCTACGCAGGCAAATATGAACGAGACCCGATTGTACCCTCCGCCCTAACCGTTGTGCCGCCGTCGGCCATTGGATCCTGCCCCGTTACCGCTCTTGACCGGGGCCACCGGTCTTCGTCGCTCCAACCGGGAGACGGGTCTTCCAAAGTAGCTGTCCAGGGCATCTTGCAAGGCAAGGCCGGCGTTGACTCGAAAACGCGATCCCACCTCCACCACTACCGGTTCGGCCTCGACCTGAAAATGTAGGAACACCTCATCCTTCCCCGGATAGCGGGCCAGGATAGAGACCATCTCATCCACCACTTCCATCCCCCGCTCCGGTACCGCCACATGGAGTTCGCACTCCCGCTCCACCGGGCGGCACTCAGGATCACCCCAAGCCCAAATCAGATCGGCTAGGACGGTAGCTGGTTCTATCACCTCAGTCGTCGCCCACTCCTCCTCGGCCCCCTGGTCAGCTGGACGGCCGCTCGATCTGGCCACCTCCACTGTTCCCTGGATGACAACTATCTTGTCCACCGCAAAGAGTTCGCGATATTCGGCGAAAGCCTTCGGAAAG